>JALYJY010000032.1 GCA_030775045.1 Pseudomonadota bacterium
TCCTCACCCGTCCGCCACTCACCATTGCTGATGCGTTCGACTTGCATGTGTTAGGCATGCCGCCAGCGTTCGTTCTGAGCCAGGATCAAACTCTCAGGTTGAATGTCCGTACCCGGATAAATCCGGATATGGATCTAAGACGGAAACCGTCACATCACCTTACCTGTTTGTTCTGAACCTGAATTCAGACAACACAGTTCTTGCGTGACGTACGATTTCCATAATGGCCCGTACAGGACCCTTGTGGCATCGCCGCCCACGCATTCTTTTCCGATACACTTCACAATATCGACGAACCGGCACCGCCCTAGGGCAGCGCGAGGAAGGTGATCTAATCCTTCCCGGGGGGAGAGTCAAGAAGCTTGATAAAATTTTTCAGGGTGTGATCCCGTACTTTGGTCCCAGCATTTCAATCAGGGATCCCTGGCAATCGGGACTGGCTGGTTCTTCCACCTGACAGGCGTGATCCCGCATGGTCTGGAAATAGCGCAGCACATCTGTGGGTGTGCGACCAACCGGATAACCTTCCCCGGTCTGTGCTTCCCGGTCCAGCGGGCCGCTCCTGGCAAGGCACTGTACGGCCAGATCCGCGTGTACGCTGATTGTTGCGGGCGCGCTTTCGGAGTCAACGCCATCTATCAGCGATTCCACAAGGGACAACGCATGGTCCGGATCCGTACAGGCTTTTTCCCAGACAGTCTGTCCCTCACTGGCCGGATTTTCATAGCGTCCTTCCAGTTTGCCAAGACAGAAGGCAAGCGTCAGAAACCCCATGTCTGACAGAACCCGGTAGCCGGGAAAAATACGGTTGATGCTTTTTTCAATTCTCCGCCACATGGACAGTCTCCCTGTTGCAGGAATATCCTAAGGCACGGCTTTACTTGCAGCAACAGGAACACCCCCCGGGCCATACAGGATTTCCAGTCTGTTTCAGGGAGCCGTCGTGGCGATACCATGACGCCTGGCCAGGGACTCCTGACAGTCGGGATTGATCCATCCTGTGTTGGCCGGACCTCCGTTTATCAGACTCATCCGGGACGCAGCCTCCCATGCCGGCTGGTGGTTCTCACAGCTGGCATCCCGGATAAGCTGGAAGAACTGTACCAGGTGCTCCTCGGTAGATCCGACGATATACCCGTCCCTGGTCTGGAGTTTCCAGGGCAGGGGAGCGCTTCTGGACAGGCACTTGAAGGCCAGGTCTTCATATCCGTTGATGATTGCCGGTGCAGTATCAGATCTTATATTGACCAGTTCGCTGATCAGGGAAAAGGCAAAACTGCTGTTCATGCAGGCCTGCTCCCATCCCGTCACCAGTCGTGTGAATTCGGGCGGGCGAAGGGCAGGCCCGTTCGGGGGATTTGCCGATCCTGCCTGTGTCGGCCCGGCCCGGTTTCCGGAACGCTCGTACAGCCTTCCGGCGCAGAAGGCAAAAACCAGAAGCGAGCCCGCCACGGTCCCGATGACCAGATTCTGGATATATACCGGCATCCAGTTGAGGTTCTCTTCGATTCTGTCCCACATAAACCATGTCTTCCCTGATATCCCGGGAGACAGGCTAGGGGGCCATTTTACTTGCAGCAACAGGAATGCACCCGGGCAGCCGGGGATTTCCGGCCAGGTACAGGGCTGTGGTGTTCTGCTCCATGCGATTTTTGGCCGCGCGCCACAGGGCGCCTTTCCGGTCAAGGCCCCGGGCTACTGTTCCGCGAATAAAGACGCCCTGGTTCTCCATATACCGGACAGCCCTGATAATCTGGCCCAGCCATTCCCGTTCGTCCGGACCGGCGAGAATCCGGTTCCTGCGCAGGACGCCAGCCGCGGCCACAAGAGACGCCGGAGAAATATCTCCCTCCGGCAGAAGTTTTTCCAGCTTTGCCGCCAGCTTTTCCTCAAAGGATCTGACGTCTGCGTGACTGCTGGAAAAGCAGGTCCTGCCCGTCTTTTTCATATGATACAGGCCCAGGGCAACGGCGTGTGTGGCGTCAGGTTCCCGGCCTGCGCGCAGGCTGTGGACCGTGCCCAGAACCGACTTCATGGCATAGGCGCGGGTCATGAATTCCCGGTTCTTCCGGGCGTATGTCCGGTGCGGCCCTTCCTCCAGCGCCTGCCAGGCCCAGGTCCAGGCGTTCACTTCCCCGGGCAGGCCGGCATCCATGACGAAGCAGTGGGCCAGTTCGTGCTGCAGCGTTGCTTCCCGCTCCACAGCGGCCGGCCAGGGCCAGGCCAGTATATACCGTTCGTCAAAACCCAGATTGAAAGCGGTGATACTGCGCATCTCGCTGAAGTCCGGATCCAGACTGATCACACAGGCGGTCCGGCCGTCCACAAGGCGGTAAAACGTGCTGCGGCCATTGCCGTGGCCTGTTTTTCCCAGATCCCGCAGGGCCCTGAATTTCCCGGGAGGAGACATGGACTGCCGCAGCGGGTCAGGCAGCACATGATCCCATGCATTAATATAGGCGGTCATATGGGGAAAATCGCGGACAAGGCGGTCAGGGTCGGGCCGGGGAAGGCCCAGGACATCCAGCGCCATATACCGGTCAAAATCCGCACGGGCTGGTGCATCCGGCTGCTGGGGCATGGATGGGGGAGAAAGCAGGAACACGCCGGACAGGGCTCCGGAGAAATCTGCCCGGGCCGGCAGTGTTGCAGACAGGGCCAGGACAGCGGCAGTCAGCGCGCCCATGCGATTCGCTGTCTGTCCGGTCCGGCTTTTCACAGGTCAGGGTGCGTTGACAGGACCACTGCGGCCCGGCCGGAACAGGTGAACTTCAGCCACACCTTCGGCGGTCACGGCATAACAGGCAGGTTCTGCGCCAGGCTTCGTCATGGTCTGGACCAGCACCGCTGCCGGTTCTCCACCATGGCCAATGACGTCCAGAATCTTCAGGACAGCCACAGGACTCCCTGCAGTGGTGTCGAGCCACTGGAAAAAGAATTCCGCATTCAGAAGAAGATCATGTTTTTCGGAAGACAGGCCGGCCCCCAGGGGAGATTCCGGATTGTCTGCGGAAAACTGATGGGGCTCTATCCTGGAGGCCTGCTCAGCCGTTACCGAATAACAGTCGGCTTTTGCGCCAGGCCAGCGGGTGATCCGGGCAGCAATTGCCAGCGTCCCGCCCTGCGCCGGGATAACATCCAGGACATCAGCCACAATATTGGGGCTGCCTGTTGCCAGATTCCGGAGCCAGTCAGAAAAGAAGCCCGCCCCCTGCAGCATGCGCATCTGCTCCCTGTCCCCCAGAGTATGCCTGACCGGGATTCTGCGTTCGCTGTTGCTGTTTTCCATAGGCACGGGGCTCCGGATGATTTAATGAATGAAGTGCCAGACATAGCACAGGCAAATACTTTCAGAAGACTGTCCATGCGCAAGACACCAGCCTTCCGTTTCATCGACCTGTTCGCCGGGATCGGGGGCTTGCGGCGCGGGTTCGAGGCCGTCGGCGGGCGCTGTGTCTTTACCAGCGAGTGGAACGCCTTTGCCCGCAAGACCTATGCGGCCAATTTCGATGATGGTCCTGATCACATGATGGCCGGGGATATCACAAAGGTTCCTGCCGCTGACATTCCCGCGCATGATGTTCTTCTGGCGGGGTTTCCCTGCCAGCCTTTCTCCATCGCCGGAGTATCAAAAAAGAATGCGCTGGGCCGGGCGCACGGCTTTCGCGACGAGACGCAGGGCACCCTGTTCTTTGACGTGGCCCGGATCCTGGAGCATCACCGGCCAAAGGCTTTTCTGCTGGAAAACGTGAAGAACCTGGCCAGCCACGACCGGGGCCGCACGTTCCAGGTGATCCGCGACACGCTGGAGAAGGACCTGGGCTATACCATCCACACCCGGATCATTGACGCAAAGTCCCTGGTGCCCCAGCACCGGGAACGTGTCTTTATCGCCGGTTTCCGCGAACCGAATGGTTTTTCTTTCAGCAACCTGATGCTGCCGGACCGGCAACAGGGGCCAAAGCTGGGGGCCATTCTGCATCCCGAAGACAGCAGCGAGGAGCCGGATCCGCCTTACACAGAAGGCCAGGGCCGGGTGGCGGAAAAATATACGCTGACCGACAAACTGTGGCGCTACCTGCAGGACTATGCGCAGAAACACCGCAGCCAGGGCAACGGGTTCGGCTTTGGCCTGTGCGGGCCGGAGAGTGTGGCACGGACCCTGTCGGCCCGGTACTACAAGGACGGGTCAGAGATCCTGGTGCGACAGGAAGGCAAAAATCCCCGCCGCCTCACGCCCCGCGAGTGCGCCCGCCTGATGGGATTCGAGAAACCCGGGGAAGCCCGGTTCCGCATTCCTGTCTCCGACACCCAGGCCTACCGCCAGTTTGGAAACGCGGTTGTTGTGCCGGCGGTCGAAGCCATCGCCCGCGCCATGGCCCCCTGGATTGCCGGTACGGGGCAGGAGACGGAGAAAAAAGGTATTTTTACTTTCGCTTAACCGGCGCATGATATAACCGGACAATCATTCAACAACTACGGGAGCAGGGCGTGTCAAGGAAACAGGTACATGTGATTCTTGTAAACGGCAGCAGGGGCGAAGTTCTGGCAAGCCGCATCTGCTTCGGGGCTGACGATCGCTTCATGAATGCAGCGGCAGATGTCTTTACTGAAAACAGCCTGAGGCCAAAAGGAAAGATCGTAATCGCTGTAGGCGAGCTGGATATTCTGATACCGGGCTCAGAAGATTATCCGACTGTTGTCCGGATTCAACAGGGGACGAGTGGTGAAAACCCTGTCGGTATGACTCACCCGGATTTTGTATGGAAAGACAGCAGCGAATTCAGGAGCGGCCTGCAAAAAATCATGAAACAAGCGGACAGGACACCGTCCCCCGGAACAGGCCACGACCAGGTGTCACAGCCACGGGCCTGACAGCCTGACTGCCGCGTGGCCTTCTGTTGTAAGGCCGCACACCGCGGGAAGCCATTTATTTTCACCTGCGTATGGCAGGATGGGACATTATACTTTGCAAGGAGAGTACTGTGTCAGAGGAAAAAAAGATTCCGGAAGATGTATTTGTAATCGCTGTCCGGGATGGCAAGGCAGCCATTCTGGAAACCCTTTCGGCTTATGGCAGGCACAGGGGTCAATTTATGGATGCTGCGGCGCTGGCTTTTAATGATTGTGAACTGCGACCGGAAAAAGGAAAGATAGCTGTTGCTATAGGCCATCTGGACAATACGCAGATTCTGGAACACACCCGGGGAAGTCACCCGGCGGTTGTCCAGGTGGATATAAGCAGTGGCAATCCTGTCATTGCAGGCCTGTCCATTGTGAATCTCACATGGCGTGACTGCAACGAATTCAGGGGAACCCTGACCAGAATCGTGCGGGTAGCGGACACAAGGTCTGTTTCCGGTGTGGCTGCCAGAGAGCAGGATGGTTATCAGATCCCGCCGGCTCCCCGCGCCTGATCGCCGGTCACCCTGCAGGATCAATCCGTGTTCTGATCCGAATGTGCAAAAAGTCCATAGTGCGCGACGGCTTTACCTCTTCTTAACCCCGCCGGAACTATAGCGGGACATAACCCGCATCCGTCATGGAGAAATCCGTGCCTCAAAACCAGCAAGACGATGTATTTGTGATTGCCGTGGACATAGACATTGGCGAGGCCCTGATCCTGGCCCAGCGTTCGGACCATGGCGGGAATGACAGCGCCTTTATAGAGGCTGCGCACCGTGCAATGGCCACCAGCGGACAAACCCTGTGATGGTCGTGTCGGGCCGGCTGGATGAAGCACAGCTGGAAAAAATCCCGGGAATCGGTCTGGCTATTGCGGTGCGATCCGTTGCCAAACAGGAAATGACGAACACGGTTGGCCCGAAAGAAAACTGGTCAGAAGGGCTGGCAAAGGAATGGAATATATCGCCCCTTCGGCGTGATAACCTTGCCGGGGACCTTGTCATTGTCGGTATGACAGACCAGGCAGTCTGGGGTGGCGTTATCGGGAATGCCACGGACCTGACAACATGGAGCAACAACGCCATGCGGGCAGCGGACAGTAAAGCGGCCCGGGAAGCCGGAGCCTCCCCGTCTGGGGAGTCTTCGCATAAGCTCCCGGCTCCGAGCGCATAAACAGTCTGGTTTCTGTACATCCTTTTGTATGCGCGCGCATAACGGGAGTGTTTTACTTTCGCCAGCATATGTCAGGATAGAGCCAGAGAATAGAATAATGTGCAGGGATTTCAGGGGGAGCGCAGTGTCACAGGAAAAACCGGACAATCCTGATGTTTTTGTTGTTTACGTCCTGGGAAGCCAGGGACATATCGTCTCCCGGCGCTCCCGGAATAACGGAGACGACAAGGCTTTTGTTGAGCATGCCTGCCGGGCAATGGAAAGCCAGACAGGACATGGATACATTGTGGTTGTTTCGGGTGTTGAGCAGCCTTGGACCCGCAGAAGCCCAGTTCCCCATCCGGATCATGTTACCGTATGGTCTGTCAGCCGGAGCCAGTTGTCCGAGACCTGGAATGCTGGGGACGTACAGCACATCATGGCCGTTGCAGGAGTGGGTGAAATGGCCATTGCCATCAACCCGATTGAAAGCCTGCAGGCCTGGGGGAAAACAGACACCCCGTGGGAACTTGTCTCCATTCTTGAAAAAACCATACAGGCAATAGACAGGGAGAGGGGGCAGGCTGTACCGGAATCTGCCGCGGCTCTTCTGGTTCCCGCCCGCGCCTCACCCTGAAAATTTCCGGAAAAACAGATCATGTCACAGGACAGAATCCCCCAAAATATACTCGTAATTGCTGTCCAGGATGGCAGGGACATCCTGTTATCGCGGTAGACACGAGCAGCGGAAATCCCGTTATTCCAGGCATGTCTGTCGTGGATCTGGTATGGCGCGACTGCAATGAGTTCAGGGGAACCCTGGGAAGAGTTATGCAAAGCGCAGACAGGAGAGCTGCTGCTGCCCATGAGCAGGCACACTGCCAGACTCCGTCAGCGCCCCGCACTTGATCGCTGACCGGCCTTCCTGCAGGATCAGTCCGTTCTGAACCGCTCAGGAGGCCGGACAGTGCCTGACGTCGTCACCCCCGCCGTGCGCAGCCGTATGATGGCCGGGATCCGGGGAAAGGACACAAAGCCCGAAATGATCCTGCGCCGGGAGTTGCACCGGCGGGGGCTGCGCTATCGCCTTCACGGAAAACTGCCCGGCCGCCCGGACCTGGTCTTTCCGGGACGGAAGGCCGTGATTTTTGTCCATGGCTGTTTCTGGCACGGCCATGACTGCGCCCTGTTCCGCTGGCCCGGCTCCCGGAAAAAATTCTGGAAGGACAAGATCTCCGGCAACAGGGCCCGGGATATCCGGACCTTGGAAACCCTGAAGACCGGCGGCTGGCGCATCCTGGTGGTGTGGGAGTGCGTGTTCAAAGGCCCCGGCCGCTGGCCGCTGCCGGACATCATCGACCGGACAGCTCGCTGGCTGGAAGGCAGCGCGCCGTTCCAGGAGATGAGGGGTTCTGCGCCCTCTTGACAAAAGGATCATTTTCCTGTAGAAGGACTTCGGTCTTTTTTGTGGGGCAGCACGTGGGCAGGGTAGCCGGATTTCTTTCAGTTTCTTCTTCCGTCACCCCGGCTTTCGCCGGGGTGACGCTCTCTTTTGCCGGATGGAAATGATAACAAATGATAAGGAATGCTTACACTCTCACAGCGTTAATAACTGCACCCCTGCCGGAGAGGTGCAATTTATGGAGATAACTTTCCGCAAAGGCATATCGGTACAGGAGTTTTTCCACTGCACGCCCGTGCATTTAAAGTGCATTTACCGTGCAGTTATGGTGCAGTTGCGTGCAATTAAAGTGCAGTCAGTGCAGACCGGTTCCCTGTTCCCGAAAACAGGCTATGAGGATCTCTCATGATAATTCCCGGAGTTGACATGGATTTGACAGTTCTGCCCTGGATCCTGATGGCTTTCCTGCTGTTTCTGGTCCTGCATGCCCTTCACCAGATCCGGCAGGTCCGGCAGAGGCTGGATGCCCTTCTGGCCCGTCAGGCCACTGGCCAGACGCCTCCGGCTGCGGAAGAGGCAAAACCCTCACCCATTCCCGTTCCAGTCCCTGCAGTTCCTGTAACTCCGGCTGTGTCCGCACCGCCTGTCTCTTCCACTGCCGCTGCTCCTGAAAAGCCGGCAACCACACCCGCCAGAAAGGCCAGCCTGGAACAGACCATCGGTTCCCGCTGGATGGTGTGGCTGGGCGGTCTGGCGCTGGCCCTGGCCGGCGTGTTCCTGGTGCGTTATTCTATCGAGGCCGGCTTGCTGGGTCCCACAGCCCGCGTGACTCTGGGCGTTCTTTTCGGCCTGGTCCTGGTGGTGGCGGCCGAGGTCCTGCGCCGCAAGCCCGGGTTCGTTCCCGCGGCCCTGTCGGGGTGGAATCATATCCCGGCCGCCCTGGCCGCCGCGGGATCTGTCGCCCTGTTCGCAGCCGTCTACAGCGGCTATGCCCTCTATGACCTGTACAGCCCCCTGACAGCCTTTGTAGCTCTGGCAGCCATCAGCATGGGGGCGCAGACCCTGGCCCTGCGGCACGGACCTCTCATGGGCCTGCTGGGCCTTGTGGGCGCTTTTGTGGTGCCGGCCCTGGTGTCCACGGAAAAACCTGACCTGATCACCCTGCTGGTCTATCTGCAGCTGGTTCTCGGGGCCTCGCTGGGCCTGATCCGGTGGATCGGCGTGCGCTGGCTGGCCTGGGCTGCCCTGGCCGGAGCCACAATCTGGCCTCTGCTGTGGATGGGATCGCAGCCGGGCCAGATGCCCGGCGAGGGATGGCCCCTCAGTCTGTACGCCGTGGCCATGATGGCCTGGTTTGTCCTTGTTCCCCGGCCTTTCCGGGCGCTGGAGGAGGACGGGGAAGGATTCTGGCCCGTCCGGAGCGTCGACTGGCTGGTGGTCACCGCGGGCGCCGTGACGGCCACCCTGCTGTTCCTGCTGTGCGAATACACCGGCTATGACATCAGTGCCCTGACAGCGGCCGGGATCTTTGTTCTGGCCGTGCCCGTGGTGGGGCGGTGGCAGCAACCTGTCCGCCTTCTGGCGGCGGAAGCGGGCCTGCTGGCCCTGGCCGTTGCCTGCTGCTGGCCCTTGCCCGGTGTGATTGCACCGGCGGTCAAACCCTTTGCCCTTCTGGCCGGTCTTCCGGCGGCGCAGGGCCTGACCCTGATTCCGTCTGACGCCATGCAGAACTACATGATCACCATGCTGGTCCTGGCGGTGGTGTGGGCTGTGGGTCTGTTCCGCCTGATGTATGGCGCTGTCCGCCCCTGGTTCTGGTCAGCCCTGTCAGTCGTCGTGCCCATGGGACTTCTGGTCATCCTGTACGGGCGGCTCAGCGACTTCAGTCCCGATCTCCAGTGGGGAATCCTGGCGCTGGTCCTGGCGGCCTGGTACCTGCTGTGCGCCCACCGGGTCCAGCGGATCTCCGCCGCTTCGGGCATGACCGAAGCCCTGGCCGTCTATGCAGCCGGAACCACGGCGGCGGTGGCCCTGTGTTTTGCCCTGGTGATGCGTGACGCGTGGCTGACCGTGGCCCTGGCGCTGGAAGTTCTGGCCCTGGCCTGGATCTATGGCAGGCTGCCGGTGCGGGGTCTGCGGACCCTGGCGCTGGTCATGGCTTCGGTTGTCCTGTCGCGCCTTGTCCTGAATCCCTGGCTGCTGGAGTACAGTGGCTGGATCTGGGTCCTGTACGGCTATGGCGTTCCGGCCCTGTCGTTCTGGCTGGCCTGGCGCAGGTTTGACCCGGCCCGGAAGGGAGAGGATGCCCGCTCCCGCCTTCTGGAAGGCGGCGCGGCAGTCTTCGGGATCATGCTGGCCATGATGCTGGCCAGCACGGCCATCTACGGCGATTTCCACAGGGCGAACTATAACCTGCTGGAAGCGTCTTCATACACGGCCCTGTGGCTTGCAACGGCTGTGGCCCTCGTGCCGGTGGCCGCAGTCTCTGGCCGCCAGGCGCCACGGTGGCTGTGGCGGATTCTGGCCCTGATGGGAGTGGTGAATATCGTCCTGTTCCATGTCATCATCCTGAACCCGCTGGCAGAAAATCCGGCTCCGTACATGGTGCGCTGGCCGGTCCTGAACGCCCTGTTCCTAGCGTACGGGGTACCGGCCGGACTGCTGGCGGCCCTGGCCACCGCTGTCTGGCCCCATGGTCACCGGCGCAAGGCCGTGGCGATGGGAATCGGGGCCCTGTTCCTGGGTCTGCTCTGGCTGTCGGCGGAAGTCCACCGGGCCTTTGGCGGCTTCCTGCCGGGCGGTGTTCCTGACTCCATGCTCCAGGCACAGTCCTGGACCCTGTCCGCCGTGTGGATGGTGTCCGCACTGGCTGTGCTGGGCGTCGGCATTGTCCGTCACCACCGGCTGCTGCGTCAGGGCGGCCTTGCCCTTGCCCTGGTGACGGTCCTGAAGGTGTTCCTGCTGGACATGGCTGAACTGGACGGCCTGTGGCGCGTGGCGTCGTTCCTGGGGTTGGGCCTCTGCCTTCTGGGAATCGGGTATGCCTACCAGCGCCTGATGGTCCGGGATGGGGAAGGGCAGGATTCGTGAGGATCCTGTTCATCAGCAACAGCCGGATCGGGGATTTTATCCTGACCACCGGCCTGCTGGACCACCTTCTGGAAACGTACCCACAGGCCGCGATCACCGTTGTCTGCGGGGCCATCTGTGTGCCGCTTCTGGCGGAAGTTCCCCGTATCGAGCGGGTCATCGTCCTGCGGAAAAAGAGCTTCAGCCGGCACTGGATCGGCCTGTGGCGCCAGGTCATCGGGACCCGCTGGGATCTGGTCATTGACCTGAGAAACACGGCCGTATCCCGCCTGCTACGGGCCCGGCAGGTCCGTCGCCTGCGCCGTCTTCCCGGTTCCCTGCACCGGGTGGAGGAGATCAACCAGGTTTTCGGCCTTCCCGGCTCTGCCATGCCCCGGCTATGGCTGGGGCCGAAACAGCGGGATTTTGCCGCGCGCCTGATCCCTGACGGGCCGCCGGTGATTGCCTTCGGTCCGGGCTCAACACACCGGCACAAGCAGTGGCCGGCGGAACGTTTTGCCGAACTGGCCCTGCGCCTGACAGCCAGCGACGGCCCGTTTCCCGGCGCCCGCGTGGCCGTGATGGGGGTGCCGGTCGAGCGGGATGCGGCCCTGCCTTTGCTGCAGGCCATTCCGGGATGCCTTGACCTGATAGACAGCGTGCCGATCCTGGAAGCGGCGGCGGTGCTGGAGCGGTGCGCCCTGTACATCGGCAACGACAACGGCCAGATGCACCTGGCAGCGGCCACCGGCATCCCGGTGCTGGGTCTGTTTGGCCCCACGCCGGCGCAGGTCTATCGCCCCTGGGGCAAGCGGGCTGCCTTCGTCCAGTCCGACCAGTCGTGCGAGGAACTGGCGCCCCTGTTCGACGAAGCCGTCAGGACCGGAACCTGCCTGATGACCGGCCTGTCCGTGGACAAGGTTCTGGCGGCTGTCCGCGATCTGGTAAAAGCGTCACAGTGACCCGGTTTCCCTGCGGCCCATCTCGCTGGCGGCGATGACGGCCTGGGTGCGGTTGCGCACACCCAGGGTGCGGAAAATGGCCGTGGCATGGATCTTGACCGTGCCCTCGGACAGGTTCAGCTCGTAGGCGATCTGCTTGTTGGACTTGCCTTCCTTCAGGCAGCGCAGCACGTCCCGCTGCCGCGGCGTCAGAAGCTCCATTCCGTCCGACTCTGCTGCTGCAGGTCCGGCGGACAGCATGCCCTGGCCACCGCCCTCCTGGTCCTGCAGGGCCACGCTGGGCACATAGACCCCGCCCGAGAACACCAGATTCACGGCGCCCAGCATGACCTTGACGCTGGACGATTTGGGGATGTAGCCCGAGGCTCCGGCCTCCAGCGCCAGGCGGATGTGCTCGCGGGTTTCCGAGGCGGACACGACGATCAGCGGGGCCTTGCCCAGGCTTTTCTTGATCTCCGCTACACCCTGGAAGCCTGGCCAGCCGGGCATCTGCAGGTCCATCAGCGCCAGATCGAAATGCGTGCCGGACCTGGCCTCTTCCTGCATTTCACCGAATGTTCCGGCCTCGCGGAAAGTGATATCAGGGCCCAGTGTCTCCAGAAGGCGGCGAAGGCCTTCGCGGAACAGCAGATGGTCGTCTCCAATCAGGATTTTCATGGCTTTTCTGTCCTGTCTCTCTCCGGATTAGCTGTTCCCCTGTCTGCCAGGCAAGGGAAAAGTGGAGGCGGAGTATAGGCATACTTCACCGGGTTGCGTATCTTCCGGATGGCATAGGCCATACCGGAGGGGCTATCCCGACCGCAGATACCGGATCCCGTCATCCTGCCTGAACAGGTACAGCAGGATCCGCAGGGTCTTGCCCCGGTCTGTCTCCAGCTGGGGATCCCGCTCCAGTACCAGACGGGCATCGTCGTGGGCGGCGTGCAGCAGATCGCCGTGGGCGGCCAGGCTGGCCAGCCGGAATTCCTGCAGGCCGCTCTGGCGTGTGCCCAGGATCTCTCCCGCACCCCGCAGGCGCAGGTCTTCTTCCGCAATGCGAAAGCCGTCCTCTGTCTCCCGCATGATTTTCAGGCGGGAGCGGGCGGTTTCCGACAGCTTCGGGTCATACAGCAGAAGACAGGACGAGGCCCCGCTGCCCCGGCCCACACGGCCGCGCAGCTGGTGCAGCTGGGCCAGGCCAAAGCGCTCCGCATGCTCCACCACCATGATGGTGGCACGGGGCACGTCCACACCCACCTCGATGACCGTGGTGGCCACCAGGACGTCCAGCTCGCCCGCCGCGAAGGCAGCCATGACCCGGTCCTTGTCCGGGCCCTTCATCTGGCCGTGAACCAGGCCCACCTGTTCGCCCAGCGCACCTCTCAGGAACGCCTGGCGTTCGGTCGCTGCGGCCAGGTCAGTAGCCTCCGACTCGTCCACTAGGGGACAGACCCAGTAAACCTGGTCGCCGGTTACGATCTTTCTTTTCAGGGCCCCCACCACCTCGTCCAGCCGGTCCAGGGCCACCAGCCGGGTGTCGATGGGCTTGCGGCCCGGCGGCTTTTCCGGAATGCGGGAGATGTCCATATCACCCCAGGCGGTCAGGGCCAGCGTGCGCGGAATGGGCGTTGCGGTCATGACCAGCAGGTCCGCGGCGCCCGCACCCTCTCTGGCTCCCTTGGCCGACAGCTGCAGGCGCTGGTGCACGCCGAAGCGGTGCTGTTCATCAATCACGGCCAGGCCCAGCCGGCGGAACTGCACCGGGTCCTGGAACAGGGCGTGGGTGCCGATCACCAGACTGGTCTCGCCGGTTGCGAGTCGCTCCAGAAGCTCTGTCCTGGTCTTGCCCTTTTCCCGGCCGGTCAGGATGTCCACACGCAGGCCCAGCTGCTGCGCCCATGGGGTGAACGTCTGCAGGTGCTGCCGGGCCAGGATTTCCGTGGGAGCCATGAGCACCGTCTGGTATCCGGCCTCGATGGCATTCAGCATGGCCAGAAAGGCCACAACGGTCTTGCCGCTGCCCACGTCGCCCTGCAACAGGCGCAGCATGCGCCCGCCGGAGGCCATGTCAGTGCCGATCTCCTCCAGTGCCTGGCTTTGTCCGCCTGTCAGGGTCCATGGCAGGGCAGCCCTGAACCTTTCCCGCAGGTGACCATCGCCGCGGATGGCATGGCCGGGCAGTTCCTTCTGGCGCCGGCGCACCAGGCCCAGGGCCAGCTGGTTGGCCAGAAGCTCGTCAAAGGCCAGGCGGCGGCGGGCCGGAGTTTCCGGCAACAGGGCCTTCTCGTCTTCGGGTGCATGGACCTGAGTCACCGCCAGTTTCCAGGGCGGGAAACCCTCGCGCCGCAGCCAGGCCAGGTCCTGCCATTCGGGAAGATCCGGCGCGCGGGCCACAGCGCCGGCCACAGCCTTGCGCAGCACGCGGGGCATCAGGCCGGCGGTCAGGCTGTACACCGGCTCCACCACAGCGATGGAGGCCAGCTCCTCCGGCGCGCCCGCCAGATCGGGATGGGGCATCTGCAGCTGGCCGTTAAAGCGCTCGACCCGGCCGCTGACCACAACCTTTTTCCCCTGCGGAAACTGCTTCTGCAGCCAGTCCTCCCGCGGGTGGAAATAAACGATCTCCATCAGGCCGGTCTGGTCAGTGCAGCGGATCCTGTACGGCTGGTTGCGGCTGCGTCCAGGCGCATGGCCATCCACCCGCACGATCAGGGTGACAGTCTGACCATCGGGAGCGCCGGCGATATCGGTCACCCGGCGCCGGTCAACAAGTCCGGCGGGCAGGTGCCACAGCAGGTCAGCCACCAGGGGACCGGTCACACGCTCGACCAGCTTTGCCAGCCGCGGACCTATGCCGGGCAGGCTCTGGACAGGGGCGAAAATCGGATTGAGGATCGGCGGGCGCATGGCCCTGTCTTATAGCGCTTTCCCTGGACAGTTTACAGGGATCAGGGCAAGGCAGTCATGGAACCGGGCTGGTCACGGCCGTTTGCAGTGATATAATCCACAGCGCTGAAAAAGGCCTGGACACCGCTTTCCACCGTCTGCTGCCGCCAGGCCCTGCCCTGCGGGAAAAAGGTTTTCCGGGAGACGTTCCAGGCATCAAGGCCCAGTTTTTCCAGCAGCATTTCTGCGGGAGGTGGACCCAGATTCCGGCACAGGCTGGAATACCAGAGGGATGCAAAAACCCTTGCCGGAGAATATGTCCCTGTCTCATGGGTTGCCGCAATGACCGAAGCCCTCTTTTCCCGCAGGGGATCCAGGGCGGAGAATATCTCCCCCAGTCGCAGGACAGCCATTCCGCCTGTGTCAGAAGAATGGGTTGTTGATACGGTGTGCCGGCTCCACAGCTGTGTCGCCTGCCGGAATGAATCGCTGTTCCGGGGCACATCAAGAATAATCTGTGATGTGCCGTAAGGTCCCAGGCCTGTGTGCCAGTCCAGATAGATGATCCGCGAGGCCGCTGCAGCGTATCTGTGCAGGATATCGACAAAAATCCTGTGGGACCATGTGGGTTTGTTCCCGCCATAATAGAGTCCGTCAGGCCAGTGGTACTGGCCTCCTGTCAGGGCATCCTCAAAAGCCGCCCTGTCCTGTCTGTACAGGGAATAGAGATACCGCAGGGCCCGGGGAAAATCCTTCCAGCGTGGGGGTCTGAGGCCGGGATGAAGTCCTGCGTATCCGGGATTGTCCGGAGGGCTGGAGAAGTCAGCGAAATTGCGTCCCAGATCCACATTGTCTTCGGTTTCCCGCCTGTACCAGGAAAAACCCCATGGATTGAGGGCATGGATGAACACCAGCGCTGTATCAGAAGGAAGGCTGTCGACATCCAGTCTGTCGAGAATATTTCTCTGGATCAGGGATCCGGCAGGTCCTTCCGCGCCGTGAACGGCGGATACATTGATGAAAAGGGAACGGGGGGTTCCCCGGATAAAGGTCGCCACATCCACGGCCAGGGTTTCGCGCTGGACACCTCGTACATCAGGATGGATATGGAACAACAGGTCTGCGCCTTTTTTTCGGGCAGCTTCCAGAAACAGAGGACGGAATGTTTCGTATGTGTCCATGGACCGATGATATGGCAGCCCTTCATTTTCAGAAAGCGGTTTACGAAAAATTCATTTTTCGGGTCCAGTCTGGCCTTGAAGAGAAATTTCCAGACCAGGGATGGACGCCATGTCAGATCTTTCATTTCCTCCGTCACGCACCAGCCGGGGCTGTTCCGGAATCCGCGATCTGGCCAGCCATCTCGAGCGGCTGCGGGACATGGTTATGGATCTTTCTGTTCCTTCAGGATTCCGCGGCCCCGTTCAGGAAGACATGGATACCATCAGCGTGACAGCCCATCGTATGGGGGTGACAGCCCGGCAGCTGGCCCGCATGGCCTTCCAGTCCCCCACGGATCTCCAGGAAAGGGCTGTGGGCCGGGCGGTGACGGATCTGATGGCCGTATCCGGACGTTTTGCCAGTCTGGCAGAAAATCCGGCCCTGCATGGATATGCACAGAAACTGGAAGAGGTTTCCGAAGGCAGCCGGATTCTTGCAAGGGAAGCCGAAGAAGTGTTGGTCAGAATAGCAGATTTTCGCAGGGCGCATGCTGAATACGGCTTTGCTTTTCCTGATACACTTTCAGAACCAGGTGCCACACTTCCGGAAACCCGGGCCTGAGAAACTGCCCAGGTTCCCGGCAGTTTTTCCGGAGATTGCATGGCTGCCCCACCCGACCAGAGATATCTGAAGCTCAGGGAACTCTACAGGAACCAGCATTTTACAGCTGTCAGCCGGCTTTTCGAAGAGGTCAGGGATACCGAAAGAGACCAGTTTCTGCGCGACCTGATCCTTGTGGCAGGAGAGGATGCCACGTCTGTCCAGAACAGGGCCCTTATGGCCCTGAGAGGGTTTTGTCTTTCTCCTGCGGGTCGGGGTATTCTGTCAGAACGGGTGGATTTTCCGGAAAAAGGCGGACCCGTCACCCTGTTTTCTGTCCTGCAGAATGGTATGGCTGGTTCCGGCAATTTCGGAAGCTGTTTTGCAACGGTGATGCTTCTGGTCAGGAGCCCGCCACAGCTGGACGATCTGATCCGGCAACTGGACCCGGAGTTTGTCGCAAAGGTTGTTTTTCAGGCCTTTTCTGCAGAACGGGACAACAGCAGGATCATGGTACAAATGCTGGGAGAGCTGCTCCCCTTCGCAGAAAAACATACCAGCCTGGGCCTGTACCGGGGGGTGGTGCGCGGCCATCAAAAGGGCTGTCCGTTCTGCGCTGGCTACCGCAGAAGACCAGCCGTTCAGGCGGCTGGAAGCTGTGGACCTTGTCCTGTGGCTGGCGCTTCACTGTCGGCGGGAAAGCCTGTGGAATCCGGACCGGTATCTGGAAGACCGGGACCTGCAGTGCATCGGACGATGGACTGCTGATCGGGGAATGCTTCCCCTTTCTCCGGACCACCAGGTCCTGTGGCACCAGTCATACGCCCGTCTTGTCTGTGCCTTTGAAGGTAATGCAAAGCGTCTGGCGGCATTTTC
>JALYJY010000033.1 GCA_030775045.1 Pseudomonadota bacterium
ACTCAAACACTACCGCGCAGGCGCCACACGCTACGCCAAACGCGCACGCAACTTCGCAAGCCTCATCTACCTCACAGCTTCCATGCCCTGGTTAAAATAAATGTCAACAGGGCCTAACCCTTGTTGTCTCAAATAACTGAAAGTTCCATAGGAGCACAGGATTCTTCTGTCTGGCTCATCATTGGAATTATGCACAGCTACGCCACCACCATGTAAGGCAAAATAACGGAGAGATCCTCCTTCTTTCAGGGCTCTCAAAACCGCTGTAATCTCTTTATCTGGTTCAATTGCTGTGGACATACATTTTCCTCCGGATAAGGTGACGGATTATACCATAAAGCCCGCCTCGATTTACTTTCAGGTCAGAACGGCGCCATGATGCCGCTGGCCTTCAGCTGGTCGGTGACGGACTGTTTCAGGCGCTCCAGCCCTTCCGGTGACCGGCTTTCCGCCCGTACTGTCAGGACATCCTGGGTGTTCGACGCCCGCAGCAGCCACCAGCCGTCCGGTGTCGTAACGCGTACGCCGTCGATAGCCAGTGCGTTGCCGCCGGCAGCCTGGACGCGCTGTGTCACTTCCTCTGCTATGGCGAACTTGCGGGATTCATCGACCTGGAAGCGCACTTCGGGCGTATTGTAAACTCGGGGCATGGCGTCGCGCATCTGCGCCAGCGTTTCGCCGGAGCGGCTGACCAGGCTGATCAGGCGCACGGCGCAGTACAGGGCATCGTCAAAGCCGTACCACTTGTCGCCGAAGAAGATATGGCCGCTCATCTCGCCAGCCAGCGGTGATTTCAGCTCGGCCATCCTTGCCTTGACCAGCGAATGGCCGGATTTCCACATGACTGGCTCGCCGCCCAGGCGGGCGATTTCGTCATACAGGGTCTGGCTGCACTTGACGTCGCCGATGATGGGGGCGCCGGGGTGGGTTTTCAGCACTTCGCGCGCATAGATGGCGATCAGCTGGTCGCCCCAGACGATGTCGCCATTGTGGTCCACAGCGCCGATACGGTCGCCGTCGCCGTCAAAGGCTA
Organism: Pseudomonadota bacterium; assembly: GCA_030775045.1. Lineage (NCBI taxonomy): Bacteria > Pseudomonadati > Pseudomonadota > Pseudomonadota bacterium. Next base: position 1,034 of record JALYJY010000033.1, read on the forward strand.
TGCCCAGCTGGCATTTTTTCTCGCGGACCGTCTTCTGCAGGTCCACCAGGTTTTCCGGGATGGTGGGATCCGGATGGTGGTTGGGAAAGCGCCCGTCGATAGTGTCGAACAGGGGATGGTGGATACCGGGCAGACGCTTGCACAGCTCCTTCATGATTTCAGCCGTGGCCCCGTTTCCGGCATCCCAGGCGACGGTCATAGGACCGCCTTCGTAATCCTTCAGCAGGCGGTCTGTATACGCCTGGCGCACATCAACGTCTGTAACCGATCCCTTGCCCTGGACAAAGTCGCCGGCAGCGGCCATGGCGCCCATTTTCTGGATGTCCTGGCCATAGACCGGCATCTTGCCCCAGGCCATTTTGAAGCCATTGTAGTCGGGCGGGTTGTGGGACCCGGTTACCATCACACCGGCGTCAGCGCCCAGATGCAGGACCGAGAAATACAGCATGGACGTGGGGCCCACACCCACCCGCTCGACCTGAAGGCCGGTGGACAGCAGGCCTTCTGTCAGTGCGCCTTCTAGGGAGGGGGAGCTGATCCGGCCGTCGAGGCCCACACAGACCCGTTTGCCGCCCTTGCGTACCACCCAGGTGCCAAAAGCCTTTCCCAGGGCCCGGGCATCGTCGACTGACAGGGTTTTTCCCACGATACCCCGCACATCATATTCCCGCAGGATTCCGGGATCAAAGCGGTAACCAGCGGAGAGTGTCGCGATACTCATGTTCCAACCTTCTTCAGTTCTTCTCTGTTTTCCTGTCCGGAAAAGCCCTTCCGGGGGGCGCGTCCAATGGAATAATAATCAAAGCCCTGCGCAGCCATATCGTCGGGTTTATAGATATTGCGCAGGTCGATCATGACCGGGGTGTGCATGCTTTTGCGCAGGCGGCCCGGATCGAGGGAGCGGAATTCATGCCATTCTGTAATGATGGCCACGGCATCAGCGCTGTCTACCGCTTCCCAGGAATCTCGGCACCAGGTAACATCAGGCAGCAGCCTTGCAGCAGAATCCATCCCTGCCGGATCGTAGGCCCGGACTGTGGCTCCGGCGGCCTGCAGGGCCGGAATAATGTCGAGGCTTGGCGCCTCACGCATGTCATCGGTATTGGGTTTGAACGTCACGCCCAGAACGGCGATGGTTTTTCCCCGGACCGATCCGCCACAGGCGGCGATGATACGGCCGGCCATTTTCTTTTTCCGGGACGAATTGCTGGATACAACAGCTTCCACAAGCTGCAAGGGGGAACCGCATTCCTGGGCGGTACGCATGAGGGCTTCTGTATCCTTGGGGAAGCACGATCCGCCGTAACCCGGCCCTGCATGAAGGAATTTGCGGCCAATCCGGCCGTCCAGACCCATGGCTTTGGCGATATCCTGCACGTCGGCGCCGACTTTTTCGCAGAAATCGGCCATTTCGTTGATGAAGGTGATCTTGGTGGCCAGAAAGGCATTGGCGGCGTATTTGGCCGTCTCCGCCCCTTCCAGGGTGGTCGTGACCACAGGAGTTTCGATCAGGTAGAGGGGACGGTACACTTCTTTCAGGACGGTCCGGGCCCGGACCGTTTCCGCGCCGATGACTATACGGTCCGGTCGCATGAAATCCGTGATGGCTGCGCCTTCCCGCATGAATTCGGGGTTTGAGCATACGTCGAAATCAGCATCCGGTCTTTTTTTCCGGATAATTCTTTCCACCTCGCGGCCTGTGCCAACAGGTACGGTCGATTTTGTCACAACAACAGTATAGCCATCCAGATAACCGGCGATTTCCCCGGCTGCTGCGTAGACATAGCTGAGATCGGCATGACCGTCACCGCGGCGGGAAGGTGTTCCCACAGCGATAAAAACCACATCGGCGCCCTGCATGGCGTCCTGCAGGCTGGTGGTGAAAGACAGGCGGCCAGCCTTTGTGTTCTTGGCCACCAGTTCATCCAGGCCGGGCTCATGAATGGGAATTTCGCCCCGCTTCAGCCTGTCGATCCTGCCCTGGTCCCTGTCGACACAGACTGTATCCATGCCGAATTCCGAAAAGCAGGCGCCCGAGACCAGGCCCACATATCCTGAACCGACCATGACAATACGCATGATAGACCTCCTGCATAACCCGCTGCGGTGGGTGATTGTTACGTCACTGCGGTCCTCAAATCCTCATGTACTGTCGTGTACACTCCGGTTCTGCGGTCCTCGTTCCTGACACTCCCCTCACCGCAGCGGGTTATGCAGGAGGTCTGTTATCCTTTACAGCAGTTCCCTGATGGCAGCCCTGACTTTTTCCGAAAGGTCGGGGCGGTTCAGGGCAAATGCCACGTTGGCCTGAATAAAGCCCAGTTTGTCGCCGCAATCAAATCTTTTTCCCTCGAACCGGAATCCGTGGAAAGGCTGGTGGCCAATCAGGCGGGCCATGGCGTCGGTCAGCTGGATCTCTCCCCCCGCGCCTTTTTCATGGCGTCCCAGGTGCTTCAGGACATCAGGCTGCAGGATATAGCGGCCCTGAAGGGACAGGGTGGAGGGAGCGTTTTCAGGCTTCGGCTTTTCCACGAGGCCCTTGACCTCGCACAGTCTTCCCTGGTCGCGGCCGATGTCCAGGATACCATAGCGGTGCGTCTGGTCCCGGGGCACGTCAAAAACGGACACCATGTTGCCGCCTGTCTCATTATAGGCTTCCATCATTTGCGCCAGGCAGGGCCGCTCATGCAGGACCAGCTCGTCCGGCAGGATGACAGCAAAAGGCTCGTCCCCGATAAATTCCCGGGCGCACCAGATGGCGTGTCCCAGGCCCAGCGGCTCGGACTGGCGGGCAAAGGCCAGCTGGCCCGAGGGGATTTCCACCGATCGCGCAATGTCCAGAAGTTCTTTTTTTTCCCGCCGCTCCAGCGTGACGTTCAGCTCGAAGCTGTAGTCGAAATGGTCTTCCATGGCCGATTTTCCGCGGCTGGTGACCAGGATGAAATACTCGATGCCGGCGGCCCGGGCCTCTTCCACCGCATACTGGATCAGTGGCTTGTCCACCACGGTCAGCATTTCCTTGGGGATTGCCTTGGTGGCGGGAAGAAAGCGGGTGCCAAGACCCGCAACCGGAAAAACAGCCTTGCGAACGGGTTTTTTCATGAAAAACGGTCCGGACAGTGGTAGGGTCAAGGACACGCTTCTGAAAGGTCAATACGGCAATATCGGGGCATCCATGAGCATTCAAAGCGAAATCCGCCGCAAAACTGCGCCTGACATCCGGGGCCAAAAGGGGAAAACTCCCCTGGTGTGTCTGACGGCCTATACGGCACATATGGCCAGGATTCTGGATCCCCATGTGGATGTGCTGCTGGTGGGGGATTCCCTGGGCATGGTGGTCTATGGCTTGCCTAGCACTGTAGGGGTCACGCTGGAGATGATGGTCAGCCACGGCGCTGCTGTGGTGCGCGGCACCCGCCAGGCGCTGGTGGTGGTGGACATGCCCTTTGGCTCATACCAGGAAAGTCGCGAGCAGGCTTTCCGTTCCTGCGCCCGCGTGATGGCGGAAACCGGAGCCGGGGCTGTCAAGCTGGAAGGCGGTGTGGAAATGGCCGATACCATCCGGTTTCTGGTGGAGCGCGGCATTCCCGTCATGGGCCACATCGGCCTGCGCCCCCAGCTGGTCAACGTACTGGGAGGGTTCAGGACGCAGGGACGGGATGAGGCAGCGCAAAAGCGGATCATGGAGGATATGCGGGCCGTCAGCGAGGCAGGGTCTTTCTCTCTGGTGATCGAGGCCGTGGTGGAGAATCTGGCGAACGCGCTGGCGGAGGCTTGTCCGGTACCCACGATCGGGATCGGGGCCTCGGCCACCTGTGACGGCCAGATCCTGGTGACCGAGGACATGCTGGGCCTGTCCGGTGATTTTGTACCGAAGTTTGTCCGCCGTTTTGGCGATCTGGGAACAGCGGCGGGCCAGGCGGTGGCAGAATATGCTGCGGCTGTACGGGCGCGGACTTTTCCGGGGCCGGAGCATGTGTTCAGGCCCAAAAATACGGTACGGTCCGAGGCCGTATCGTGAGGCCCCTGTCCACAGCGGTACACCAGATTACCCGCAAGGCCCTGGGGAAGACAGGATCGCACCTGGCGACCTTGCTGTCCCACTGGGCAGACATCGTGGGGCCAGCCCTGGCGGGAGACTGTTCTCCGGAAAAGCTGTCCTTTCCGCGCGGAAGCCTGGAAGGCGCGGTGCTGCACCTGCGGGTGTCAGGATCTGCAGCTCTGGTTCTTCAGCACGATGAATCCCTGATCCTGGAGCGGATCAACCGGGTGTTCGGCTACAGGGCCGTGGAGCGCCTGAAATATGTCCAGGGCCCGCCGGTCCTGCCAGCGCCGGTCCGCAGCCGGGCGCCATCCCTGCCGGATGCCGCGAGAACAGCGCGGGTGGAAAAGCTGGTGGCGGATGTGGACGACTCCACCCTGCGCGAGGCCCTGAAAGACCTGGGTTGCGCTGTGCGGTCGTGATGGCAGGCGTCAGGGAACATATCCTGCAGGCTTGTTGAAAATGACCTGTGTCCTGCGGCCTTTATATCGTGCTTCCAGAATAATTGGTTCCTCGGCGCACCAGGTTTTGCAGGCTTCCGAGCGCAGATGAATACATTCCACAGATGTCGCGAATCCCTGATGCTCCTGGTGTTTTTCGAAGTGCTTTCTGCCATCTCCGCGAAGAGCCAAGGACAGAACATACAGGGCGCTTTGCGGAATTTCATCCTTGCCCAGATATCGGTTTCCTATTTCTTCCAGGCATTCAGACTCTAGGATCCTGAAAACGGGTTTCTGCCTGAGAGCGGCGCACAGCAATCCAAGCGAGATTACTGCCCAGCTGGCTGTCCCTGAAGGATTGTCCGGGACTGTCATCTGGTCTCTCAGGGAAACAAACCATGGCCAAACGGCTATGGCTCCGCACAAGGATGACACCAAGGTCATACAGAAGCTGAAATATTTCGCGTGGTGAATGGCTGTTGTCTGTGCGCCGTGGACTGCCTGCAGGAAAGTTCGCACTTCTCCATCAGGTCCTGACAGGACATAAGCATCCACATCCGGCAAAGATATTTTTTCTGCAACAGTCAGCATACGGCCATAATAACCGGGAAATGTGAAAAGAAAAAACAGGTGCAGTCTGCATTGACAGCAGAGCCTGAGAGCGACAGGATTGCAGCATGAAATTTGCCCTGTCCAAAATTCTTTCTCTTCTGATTCATCCGGCCCATCTTCTGCTGCTGGCCCTGCTGGCCGGTCTGTGGTTCCTGCGGCCCCGTTCGGCAAGGCCACGCGCCGGGCGTTTTCTGGTTTTTGCGTGTACGGCGTCGCTTTTCCTTCTGGGGCTTGCGCCAGTCTGCGCCCGGATCGCAGGGCCGCTGGAAAACAGGTTTCCCGTGCCAGAAATATCCGGATCTGTTGACGGTATCGTTGTTCTGGCAGGCTTTCTGTCTCCCTGGAGCACGGAGGGGCGGGGCCAGTTCGCCCTGAACGGCAATGCCGAGCGTCTGGTCGAACTTGTGAGCCTGATGCACCGGTTTCCGAAGGCAAAGGTGGTTTTCACCGGCGGCAGTGGCAGTTTGATGTCCGGCGATATCCGCGAGGCTGATGCGGTGCGGCAGATCCTGAACGATATGGGCGTGGATACACGCCGGATCATCTTCGAGCGGGAGTCACGCACCACGTACGAAAACGTAATGTACAGCAAGGCCCTGGCCGATCCGCAGCCTGAGGAAAAGTGGCTGCTGGTGACTTCGGCCATGCACATCCCCCGGGCTGTCGGCGTGTTCCGCCAGCAGGGCTGGCCTGTCACCGCCTGGCCATGCGACTACCAGACCCCTGCGCCTGGAACGGCGCTGCGTCCGGACTTTGCTGTTTTGCGGGGGCTGGTCATTGCCAGTCTGGCCGTGCACGAATATGCCGGCCTTGTATCCTATTACCTGTCGGGCTATACGGCGCAGCTTTTACCGTCGCCCTGAAAGAGAGTGACAGACATGAAATGGTACGGAATTGCCCTTGTGTGTTTCTGTCTGGCGGGCTGTGCCGCCGGGGGTGTTCCTGCGGAAAAACCCGCCAGCCCTGATTTTGCGTCATGGCTTGCCGGCGTGAAGGCCGAGGCGCTGGAGGGGGGGATTTCCGCCCCCGTTGTCCACGAGGCGCTGGATGATCTGCAGCCCATTCCCCGGGTTCTGGAGCTGGACCGCCGCCAGCCGGAAAGCACCATGACCCTGGAGCAATACCTGCGCAATGTGCTTCCTGAATCCCGGATTGCCGAGGGGCAGCGGCTTCTGCAGGTCTATGCGGATACTCTGGACCAGGTCGAGAAACGATACGATATTCCGCGCGAACTGGTTGTGGCCCTGTGGGGCATGGAAAGCAGCTTTGGCCAGAAAACGGGTGATTTCGGGGTGATCCCGGCGCTGGCGACCCTGGCGTGGGACGGGCGGCGCAGTGTTTATTTCAGGAAAGAGCTGATGAAGGCCCTGAAGATCGCGGACGAGAAGCATATTCCGCTGTCACAGATGAAAGGCTCGTGGGCTGGCGCCATGGGGCAGAGCCAGTTCATGCCGTCCAGCTTCCTGGCCTATGCCGTGGACCAGAACGGCGACGGGCACCGTGATATCTGGCAGACCGAGGCGGATGTGTTTGCCTCGGCCGCCAACTATATGGCAAAGGCCGGCTGGAAAAACGGCCAGTTCTGGGGCCAGGAAGTCCTGATGCCGGAGGGCTTTTCTGCGGCCCATATCACGCTGGACGAAAAAAAGACACTGGACGAATGGTCGGCGCTGGGTGTCCGCGACCTGCAGGGGCAACCCCTGCAGGGTCACATAAAAGCTTCCCTTGTGGCGCCCGATGGCCTAAAAGGAAGAACGTTCCTGGTCGAGGGTAATTACCGCGCCATCATGGCCTGGAACCGGTCGACGTATTTTGCAACCGCGGTCGGCCTGTTGTCCGACAGGCTTTCTGACCGTCATGAGGGGGATAACCAGTGATAATGAAGCGTTTTCCGGCCGCTGTCCTGCTTCTGGCCTTCATGGCCGCCTGTACGCCGTCAGTCCAGTCTCCCGGTACTGCAAAACAGGCCGGACTGGCCGGAACAGGCAAGGTTGGGCCCGGCGGCTACAAGATCGGCAATCCCTATCAGATCAACGGTGTCTGGTATTATCCCAAGGAAGATTTCGGATATGACGAGACCGGGATTGCCTCCTGGTACGGCGCGGATTTCCACAACCGCCGGACCTCGAACGGCGAGACATTTGACAAGAATGAACTGACAGCTGCGCACAAGACCCTGCCCATGCCCAGCCTCGTGCGGGTGACCAACCTGGAAAACGGCCGGTCCATCGTGGCCCGTGTCAACGACCGCGGTCCCTTCACGCCGGGCCGTGTGATCGACCTGTCCCAGCGCGGCGCCCAACTTCTGGGCTTTGAGGGCAACGGCACAGCCAAGGTGCGGGTCCAGATCCTGGCCGATGAAAGCCGCACCCTGGCGGAAGCAGCCAAAAAAGGACAGCCGGCAACAGCAGTCGCTGCTGCAGGATCGGCTGAGCCAAAGGTCGAGGCTGCTCCTGTAACCCCGGTCCAGGTAGCCAAGGCAGATCCGCTGCCGCCGCCATCTGCGTCAAATCCGACAGCCCAGCCTGTAGCGGCTACAAAGCCTGCCGAGCCGGAAAAGGTTGCCCTGCCCGGCAGGATTGAGGAAAACCGCTTCCTGCCTGCCGCGAAGGTGGACAATGTTCCGGTGAAGGGCGAGCGGGCCATCTGGATCCAGGCGGGGGCTTTCTCGATCCCCGAAAATGCCACGCGCCTGAAGGAAAAACTGGCCGCCATCGGGGCCACGGTCATTTCCCCGGTCACTGTGGGAGAGGCACAGCTTCACCGCGTTCGTGTTGGTCCTGTAGCCGATGTCGCGAAAGCCGACGAGGTTCTGGACCGTGTCATCTCCATGGGCCTGAACGGAGCAAGGATTGTTGTGGAGTAAGTTCACGGGCCTTGCTGCAGCCGTCTTCCTCCTGACGGCTTTCGCCCTTCCGGCATCTGCCGCGCCTGTTGATACTCCGGCCCGGCAGGCGTGGATGGTGGATTTGTCCACGGACACTGTCCTTCTGGACAGGAACGGGGGCGAGGCCATGCATCCGTCGTCCATGACCAAGATCATGACCATGTACGTGGTCCTTGAGAAAATCAGGGCGGGGGAACTGTCCCTGAACGATACCCTGCCGGTCAGCAAAAAGGCTTGGGCCATGCAGGGGTCAAAGACGTGGGTTCCTGTCGGGGAAAAGGTCCGGGTGGAGGATCTTGTCCGCGGTGTGATTGTCCAGTCGGGTAACGACGCCACGCTGGTCCTGGCTGAGGGTATTGCCGGAAGCGAGGAAGCCTTTGTGGATATGATGAACCGCAAGGCCGTTGACATGGGTCTGACCCAGACGCACTTTACCAACACGACCGGCTGGCCGGACCCGCAGCATTATTCCTCGGCCCATGATCTGGCTGTCATGGCGGCACGCCTCATGAAGGATTTCCCCGAGCACTATCACTATTATTCCGAGAGGGAGTTTACTTTCAACGGCATCAAACAGGGCAACCGCAACCCGCTGCTGTACCGCAATATGGGAGCCGATGGCATCAAGACCGGCCATACAGAGGCCGGGGGTTTTGGCATGGTCGCCTCGGTGGTGCGGAACGACCGTCGCCTGCTGCTGGTAATCAACGGCCTGTCCGACATGCAGGTACGTGCGGATGAAACGGCCCGCTTGGTGGAGTGGGGCTTCAGCACTTTTATGCCGGTCCGCCTGGCGCAGAAGGGCCGGACCTATGCCACCGTTCCCGTGGTCTATGGCACACAGGATACGGTAACGCTGACCGCAGGGCGTGACCTGGCGCAGAGTCTGGATGCATCAGGCCGCAAGGGGATTTCCATAAAGGCCGTTTATTCTTCCCCGCTGAAGGCGCCGCTGAAGGCCGGCGACAACGCAGGAAAGCTGGTGGTGACCATTCCCGGGCAGGATGCATCCCGCGAGGTTCCCCTGGTCGTGGCTGCAGATGTTCCGGAAACAGGATTCTGGGACCGGCTGAAAGAAAACATCGGGATGGTTTTCTCCCGGACTGACCCATGACGCGGGGCGTGTTTATAACACTGGAAGGGGGAGAGGGCGGCGGCAAAAGCACCCAGGCCCGTCTTTTGGCCGAGGCCCTGCGCCAGCGCGGGGTGGATGTTGTCACCACCCGCGAACCTGGTGGATCACCGGGCGCCGAGGATCTGCGAAAGCTTCTGGTGACGGGCCAGGCGGACCGGTGGGACCCCCTGACCGAGATCCTGCTGTTCCTGGCGGCCCGGCGGGACCACTGGCTGCGGACCATCCAGCCGGCGCTGGAGCGCGGACAGTGGGTCATTTCTGACCGGTTCCATGACTCCACCGTGGCCTATCAGGGCTATGGTTTCAGGTTTGATCTGGTGCTGATCGAGGCCCTGCGCGCCATCGTTCTGGGCAATGTCCAGCCTGATCTGACCCTGGTTCTGGACGTCCCTGTGGAAAGCGGACTGAAACGATCCATGGCGCGCAAAAGTGACGCCGTGCGGCACGAAACCATGGATCTGGGGTTCCATGAACGCATGCGCCAGGGCTATCTGGACATTGCAAAGGCAGAGCCACAGCGCTGTCTGGTCGTGGATGCCTCCCGCCCGGCAGAGGCTGTGCACGGCGAGATTCTTGCGGCCGTGACCGGACGTTTTCTGCAGGGCCGGACAGCATGAAAGCCGCTGCTGCAGAAACTGAAGAGACAGCCCTCGGGCCGGCGCCCCGGGACAATCCCTTTTTTGAGGGGCATGAAGGCGCTGTGGCGACTTTTCTGGATGCCTGGGCCGGCGGACGCATACACCATGCCTGGCTTCTGACCGGCATGCAGGGCATCGGCAAGGCGACCCTGGCGTACCGGATTGCCAGGTTTGTCCTCGCCCGGGGACAGGGACTGGAGATGGTCCCGGACCATCCGGTTTTTCGCCTGGTCTCTTCCGGCGGGCATGGAGACTTGCTGGTGGCCGAGCGCCAGTATGACGCGAAAAAGGGCCGCTATGCCGACGGTATCGCTGTTGATACGGTGCGCGAGATTGCTCCGTTCCTGCGCCTGACTTCTTCCGCCGGCGGATGGCGGGTTGTGATTGTGGACGGGGCCAATGGCATGAACGCCAGCAGCCAGAATGCCATCCTGAAAATCCTGGAGGAGCCGCCGCCCCGCACCCTGCTGCTGCTGACAGCGGAAAATCCGGGCGCCCTGCTTCCCACTATCCGGTCCCGGGTGCGCTTGCTGCCCCTGGATCCGCTGCCGGCGGACAGTGTTGTCCGGCTGCTGGACCGCTATCACCCCGGGCTGGATCCTGCGGAAAGGCAGGCGCTGGCGCACCTGGCGGAGGGCAGCATCGGCCGGGCGCTGGCGTTGGCCGGCACGGGGGGACTGGAGACATACCGCAGGATGGTGGAGTTTCTGGAAAGCCTGCCGCGGCTGGACCCGGTCCGGTCCCATGAGTGGGCGGAAGGATTTTCCCGCGCTGGCAGGGAAGAGGATTTTGCCGTGGTGGCGGAATTGATGGTCTGGTTTCTGGACCGTCTGGTCCGGGCAGGAGCTACCGGGCAGATTGCCGGGGAAATTTTTCAGGGGGAGGGGGCTGCCGTTCAGCGCCTCCTGTCCCTGTGCACCCTGTCCCGCTGGATGGATATCCACGACAGGATTGCGCAGTTTCTGGCCCGGGGCGATACGGCCAGCCTGGACCGCAAGCAGATGCTGATGCAGGTGCTGTGGATCCTGTCATCCGGCGTGGCGGGGCAGGGGGGGCAGGCATGACGTACGGTTTTTCCTCCGGCCAGTCCCTGGCGGACCGGGTGCATATGCTGAACCTGGGGCTGATCCTTCTGGTGACGCTGATCAGTCTGGTCGGGGTCGCCATGCTGTATTCCGCGGGCGGCGGGTCATGGACGCCCTGGGCGGGGCCACAGCTGGTGCGTTTTGGTGTGAGCCTCGGATTAATGCTGGTGATTGCGCTGACGGACCTGCGATTCTGGTTCCGCCAGGCGTATGTGATCTATGGCGCCGTGCTGGTCCTGCTGGTGGTGGTCGAGATCATGGGCCACATCGGCATGGGGGCCCAGCGCTGGATCAACCTGGGTTTTTTCGTCCTGCAGCCGTCCGAACTGATGAAGCTGGCCCTGGTCCTGGCGCTGGCCCGGTATTTCCACACCCGGTCGCTGGAACAGATCCGCAGTCTTCCGGGCCTGCTTGTCCCCGCTGTCCTGGTTGCTCTTCCTGTGGCCCTGGTGCTGCTGCAGCCCAATCTGGGTACAGCGCTGCTTCTGGTCCTGGGGGCAGCCATCATGGCGTGGGCCGCCGGGGTCCAGTGGTGGATCTTTGCGGGGGCGGGGGTGGCCGGGGCTGCGGCTGTTCCTGTGGCCTTCACATTCCTGCATGAATACCAGAAAAAGCGTGTCTATACGTTCCTCGATCCGGGGCGGGACCCATGGGGCGCAGGATACAACATCCTGCAGTCCAAGATTGCCCTGGGGTCCGGCGGGCTGTGGGGCAGGGGTTACATGCAGGGAACCCAGAGCCAGCTGATGTTCCTGCCTGAAAAGCACACCGATTTTATCTTTGTCGTGCTGGCCGAGGAGTTCGGTATGGCCGGCGCCTTCTGCCTTCTGGCCCTGTATATCGCCGTGCTGTGCTATGGCTTTGCCATCTGCCTGTCGTGCCGGAACCAGTTCGGGCGTCTGGTGGCCATGGGGGTCACTGGCACCCTGTTCCTGTACCTGGTGGTCAATGTGGCCATGGTATCGGGCCTGATCCCCGTTGTGGGCATTCCGCTGCCGCTGGTTTCATATGGCGGGACGGCCATGATGACCCTGATGATGGGCATCGGCCTGCTGCTGAACGTCTCCGTGAACCGGGAACAGCGCATGTCCCGGAGCGGGAAACTGTATTAGTCTGATTCCTCTCCCCCAGTGGGCCAAAGTCCATTATTGTCATCCTGAAGGAGCGACAGCGACTGAAGGATCCTTCGACTTCGCATCCTTTCAGGATGCTTCGCTCAGGATGACAATAAGAAGGATGAAAAGGAAACATTCATGCCTCTCAAATTCTTTCTCCTCCCCTTGTTCCTTGTCCTGACTCTTGCTCTTCCTGTCGCGGCGCAGGAGAAGAAGGAATCCGTCTACGACCGTGTCATGCGCACGGGAACCATCAGATGCGGGTATTTTTCCTGGTATCCCGCGGTGATCAAGGATCCTGTGACGGGCGAGTTCAAGGGCATCGTGTATGAATACATGAGTGCGCTGGGCCGGGCGCTGAACCTGAAAATCGACTGGGTCGAGGAAATCGGCCTGGGGGATTATCCGGCGGCTCTGGAGAGCGGGCGCATCGACGCCATGTGCGCCGGTGTATGGATCACATCAGAGCGGGCGCGAGACAGTGATTTCGTAAAACCCCTGTTCTATCTGGCGCTGTATCCCTATGTCCGGGCCGACGACCACCGGTTTGACGCGGATATCAACATCATCAACAACAGCCAGTACCGCATGGCGGTGCTGGATGGTGGCGTTACAGAAACCATCCGCTGGCATCTGTTTCCGCAGGCCCGGGCTGTGGTCTTGCCCCAGCTGACCAGCCCGGCGGAACTGTTCGCTATCCTGGCGCAGGGCAAGGCGGACATGCTGATCTATGACCGCTTCACCTTCGGCGAGTTTGACAAAAACAATCCGGGCAAGTTGCGGCAACTGAGCACAACCCCGGTCAAGATCTATCCCAATGCTGTTCCCGTGAAACGGGGAGAGGAAGAATTCCGCCGCATGCTGGATCACGCCACGGATGAGCTGTTCCTGACCGGCACTCTGGACAAAATTATCGACAGGCACGAGAAATATCCGGGAACATTTTTAAGAGTAGTCAAGCCGTATGGAGTGGGGGAATGACCCTGAATCTCACCAATACCCTGACGCGGCAGAAGGAGCCGTTCCAGCCGCTGGATCCGCAGAATGTGCGCGTGTACCTGTGCGGCCCGACAGTGTATGACTCAGTCCACATCGGCAATGCGCGGACCATGGCGGTGTTCGACCTGCTGGCCCGCGTGCTACGGCACCTGTATCCGCGTGTCACCTATGCGCGCAACATTACCGATATCGATGACAAGATCATGGACCGGGCGCGGGAGAACGGCGAGCCCATCGACCAGCTGACCTGCCGCACCACGGCGCAGTTCCACCAGGACATGGCCGATCTGGGTCTGTTGCCCCCCGATGTGGAGCCCCGCGCTACCGCCCATGTGGATGACATGGTCCGCCTGATCAAGGCGCTGATCGACAAGGGCCATGCCTATGCGGCCGAGGGTCATGTGCTGTTTAATGTGCCGTCCATGGCCGACTATGGCCAGCTGTCGCGCCGCAGCCAGGACGAGATGATCGCCGGCGCGCGGGTCGAGGTCGCGCCGTATAAAAAACACCCCGCCGATTTTGTCCTGTGGAAACCTTCCGCGCCTGACCGGCCCGGCTGGGAAAGCCCCTGGGGCCGCGGGCGTCCGGGCTGGCACATTGAATGTTCTGCCATGACGCAGGCACACCTGGGGCCGGTATTCGACATCCACGGCGGGGCTATCGATCTGATTTTTCCGCATCACGAAAACGAAATCGCCCAGAGTCGCTGCGCCCACGGCACGCCTGTGATGGCGCAGGTGTGGATGCACGCCGGGTTCCTGACGGTGAACGGCGAGAAAATGTCCAAGTCCCTGGGCAATTTTTTCACGCCTCACGATTTGCTGAAAGAGTTTCCCGGCGAGGCTTTGCGCCTGGCGGTGCTGGCCGCCCATTACCGCCAGCCGCTGGACTTTACCAAGGACGCCGCGCACCAGGCCAAAGGCACGCTGGACCGCTGGTACGGTGTGTTGCGCACCGCCGGAAAAGTGGCCCAGAGCGATGTGCCGGATAATATGATGGCAGCTCTGAAGGACGACCTGAACACGCCGCTGGCGTTCAGCCACATGCACGAGCTGGCCAATGCTTTTTACAAGGCCACAGACATTGCAGATAAAGCCCGGCTGGCTGGACAACTGAAAGCCGCCGGCAGTGTGATAGGATTTCTGCAGCAGGATCCGGAGTCCTGGTTCAAATGGATGCCGCCCGCCAGCGCCGGCACACTTACCAATAAAGCCATTGACGACCTGATCCAGCAGCGCCTGGAGGCCCGCAAGGCCAAAAACTTTGCCGAGGCCGACCGTATCCGCAAGCATCTGGCCGATCAGGGCATTGTGCTGGAGGATGGTCCCAAAGGCACAACGTGGAAGAGAGGGTAGGGGACTTTATTCTCTCTCCATCGCCGCTTTCAGGTTGGCGTCAATCCGGTCCATGAACTGGCCGGTGGTCAGCCAGGACTGGTCAGGACCGATGAGGGTGGCCAGGTCTTTTGTCATGTGGCCGCTTTCCACCGTCTGGACGCAGACCTTTTCCAGGGTTTGTGCGAATTTCACCACGTCCGGCGTATTGTCGAACCGGCCCCGGTATGTCAGCCCCTGTGTCCAGGCGAAGATCGAGGCGATGGGGTTGGTGGATGTTTCCTTGCCCTTCTGATAGTCGCGGAAGTGGCGGGTGACGGTGCCGTGGGCGGCTTCGGCCTCCACCGTCTGACCATCGGGCGTCAGCAGGACCGAGGTCATCAGGCCCAGTGAGCCGAACCCCTGGGCGACGCTGTCCGACTGCACGTCGCCGTCATAGTTCTTGCAGGCCCAGACAAAGCCGCCTTCCCATTTCAGGGCTGTGGCCACCATGTCGTCGATCAGGCGATGCTCATACGTCAAACCGGCAGCCTGGAATTTGCCCTTGAATTCGGCGTCAAAGATTTCCTGGAAAATGTCCCTGAACCGGCCGTCATAGGTTTTCAGGATGGTGTTCTTGGTGGACAGGTAGACCGGGCAGTTGCGCGTCAGGCCATAGTTGAAGCAGGAGCGGGCAAAGCCGCGGATGGATTCCTCCAGATTGTACATGGCCATGGCCACGCCCGCGCCGGGAAATTCGAAGACGTCCCAGGTGATGGGCGCTCCGCCCCCGGCCGGGGTAAAGGTCATGGCCAGCTTGCCCGGACCGGGGATCTTCACATCAGTAGCCTTGTATTGGTCGCCAAAGGCGTGGCGGCCAACGATGATGGGCTTTGTCCAGCCGGGCACATAGCGCGGCACGTTTTTGCAGATGATGGGCTCGCGGAAGATGGTGCCATCCACGATGTTGCGGATGGTGCCGTTGGGTGATTTCCACATTTTTTTCAGACTGAATTCCTTCACCCGCGCCTCGTCGGGCGTGATGGTGGCGCACTTGACACCGACACGATATTTTTTAATAGCCTCGGCGGCTTCCACCGTCACGCGGTCTTCCGTGGCATCCCGGTGTTCAATACCAAGGTCGAAGTATTTCAGGTCGATGTCCAGATACGGCAGGATCAGTTTTTCCCGGATGATCTTCCAGATGACGCGGGTCATCTCGTCGCCATCCATCTCGACAACCGGATTCAGGACCTTGATCTTCGCCATGGAAAATTCCTTCAGCATCGTAACAGAGAGGGTTTCATAGCATGACCGCAAATCATGGCAAAGGGACCGCCAGTGCGGGTATCCGGAATACTTTCGGAAATCCGGGTTAGATTGTCCTGCAGAGGAATTCGGAAATGAAAAATCATGTCAAAACTAATTTACCC
>JALYJY010000034.1 GCA_030775045.1 Pseudomonadota bacterium
TTATAGCGGGTCATGACATCACTCTTTGACGGAAGTGGCTGAGCAGAATCGTGCGCTGCGCCAGGCCATGTCCTGATTGGCTCAATACGCGTCAATGGCTTTCCGGACTGACGAGCCGGGCTCAGGGTTGAAGTTTGTCACAAGATCATACAGGCCCTGCGGATCCAGTGTGGAAAAATCCAGGTGCGCCAAGTCCGGCACGGAAAAGGAAATTCCAAAAGCGCTTTCATTGTCAGGGCCGAAGGCATGAACAGAGATCCATCCCGCCGCCAGGGAATCATGCTTCCGCCGGCCATGGTCCAGGACGGCAGGGATGATTTTCACAAGGGCGTTCGCCAGACCCACAAGGAAATTTCCGTCATAGGGCTGATCGATTTTCACATCCAGGGCGGGACAGAACCCGCATGAGTCAGCAGCCGTTCCCATGGGCGGAAATTCCACCCCGATAACTTCCGGAGCGACACCCCTCAGCGCCCGGCATAAATCCTGGCCGCTGTCGCTTTCCATAAGCCCCCCTGGAATGCTGACGCCATTGCGTACGTTTACCCCGGTCATGCTCGACGCCGGACAGGGCGCACCAGGATCCTCCTGCCTTTCAGCTGACCCCGCCTGCCCCGGGACAGTATATAAATACACCCCGAAGAGGCCAAGAAAGCAGAACACAACAACAGCGGAAACAATCCTTCCGGTTTTCGGCGGGCTGGTTTCAGGGGGGGGCATGGGATCTGTCCTGGTTGAATTGTTCCCATTAAAGCAATTTTTTCAGATTTTGAAAGGATTTTCAGGTCCGCGGAGCTGATTTTTCAGCTGCGTGGCGGGCTTCCACATCCGGACAGGCTTCAGGCTTTCAGGGCCTGGCCGGCATGCCCCGCAGAAACGCGCCTGTACATGAACACAAAGTACAGCAGGAAGAAGTAATAGATGAACACCTCATTCACTTCGCTTATGCGGCTGAAAGAAAATACCGGAAAAACAGCAGAAAGATGCTTGGCCAGTTTCAGGAACCACAGGGCCCCTGCGGTTACTGCCATACGGGATGGCGGGAATATGATCTGCAGACGGGAAGGAAGCCATGAGGGCCTGTATTTCCGGATCAGGGGAACAAGCAGACCGGAAACCAGGATCCCGACTTCCACAAGCGTGCGGAACATCTGGTCATTCCAGAACCAGAGCTTGTGCAGGCTGGTTTCATTATCGACATTGATGGATGCCCATTTTTCAGGAGTTTTCCACCCCAGAAAGAACTGTCCCCAGCTGATTTCCTCGCCTGCAATAAAGAATGCGCAGAACGCCACAAGACCCACCCATGCAAAAAGCCATGGCATCCTGCGGAACGAAAGGCGTCCCAGTGTCACGAGACCAGCCAGGAAAGCGCCCAGGATTATGGCAAACTGGATATTTTCATAAAGCCCGTTCTCTGCAAGAAGGCTTTCAGAATTCACAGTATGACTGAAAATCTGCAAGTATATATTTGCAGCAAGAAACAGGACAGGGAGCCACAGCCACCAGAGAGGGTTTATGGAATCAGGGTTTTTCATCTTCCGATCCTCTCCTGCCCGCCCATGTATGGCCGCAGGGCCGGGGGGATGGTGATACTGCCGTCCGGGTTCTGGAAATTTTCCATCACTGCCACAAGACAGCGACCCACAGCCAGGCCCGAGCCGTTCAGGGTATGGACCAGCTGCGTGCCCTTCTCTCCTGCAGCGGGCCTGTACCGGGCCTTCATGCGTCGGGCCTGGAAATCACCGCAGTTCGAGCAGCTGGAGATTTCCCGGTACGTGTTCTGGGCAGGCAGCCAGACTTCCAGATCATACGTCTTGCGCGCTGAAAAACCCATGTCGCCTGTGCACAGCAGCATGGTGCGGAACGGAAGTTCCAGCCGCTTCAGGATGGCTTCTGCCGCACCGGTCATACGCTCGTGCTCGGCTTCCGACTGGTCGGGGGCCGTCACGCTGACCAGCTCGACCTTCCAGAACTGGTGCTGACGGATCATGCCGCGGGTATCCTTGCCCGCCGCCCCCGCCTCGGACCGGAAGCAGGGTGTCAGGGCCGTACAGCGCAGGGGCAGGTCGGCTGCCTCCAGGATGCTGTCCGCGACCAGATTGGTCAGGGACACCTCGGACGTGGGGATCAGCCAATACCCACCCGTAGTCTGGAACATGTCCTCGGCCGCCTTGGGCAGCTGGCCCGTACCATAGACGGCCTCTGATTTCACCAGAAGTGGCGGGCTGACTTCGGTATAGCCGAACTCCCGCGTGTGGATGTCCAGCATGAAGTTGCCCAGCGCGCGGTGCAGGCGGGCGATGTCGTCCCTCAGCACCACAAAGCGTGCGCCGGACATTTTTGCTGCCGCGTCAAAGTCCACCTGCCCCAGGGCTGTGCCCAGCGCCTCGTGATCTTTCGGAGCTGCGATTGTGACAGGCGTTCCATGGCGGCGGATTTCCACATTCCCTGTCTCATCCCGGCCCTCCGGCACGTCAGCCGCCGGAAGATTGGGAATGACAGCCAGCATGGTCTCCAGCTCCTCCGCCAGCGTCTTTTCCTGCTGTTCCAGTGTCTCCAGCGTAGTCTTGAGAGTGGCTACCTGAACCATGAGATCAGCGGCATCCTTGCCTGACTTCTTCGCCTCACCTACCTGGCGGGAAAGGTCATTCCTTTTTGCCTGCGCAGCCTGGAATTCTGTCTGTACGGCGCGCCGGCGGGAATCCAGATCCAGAACAGCCTGTGACTTTGGCGGCAGGCCACGTCGGGCCAGTCCCTGGTCGAACGTTTCCGGGTTATCCCGGATTAGGCGGATGTCATGCATGGCACTGTTCCCGTCAGGATTATTACCCTTACTTATAGCAGTGAAGGCGGCCAAATCCAGAAGGAACAGTGACATCTATTCCTGCCGGCCAGCCGGAAAGTCATAGCAGCCTGTCCTTTTGGGCACTGTCTTTTACGTCATTCCCTGTGGTTTACAGACCTCCACAGAACAGGATTATGGAGAGAATCCAATGTCAGGCGGCATTTGCGGTATCAGCGGACACGCTATCCCTTGCATCTGCGACGTCTCCCTGCAGACTCTGGTGATCCGCAGGGGCCCCGGAGAGAGAAAAGCGGACCGGAGACACCCTTCAAACAGGCCAACACAGGAAATTCCGGTGCTGCAGCCTGTTGCAGCCGTACCTCCGGCGATAGCGCCCCTTCCTGTTCCCCCTGCCCAGCCAGTACCTGCCAGAAAGCCTGTATCCAGGGCTGATATCTACTATTTTACCGGACCGGAAAAACCTGCCAGGAAAAAACCTGTGCCTGCAGAAAAAATGGCTGAAAGAAAGACCAAGCCCGATCCGGAAAAATCTCCTGCTGCAGGACAGACAGGACAGCCTCCTGAAAGATCCCGCACAGGTGAGCAGACGGGCCCTGCACAACAGACAGGGTTCAGCAGTTTTCTGGCTGTCGCCGGCGCCATGGCTCTGATCCTGTCTCCGGCTGGCCTCCACTGCCAGCCCATGACGGCCCGGGCGGGTCAGCCATCGCCTGCATCAGCTCCAGCCGCAGAAGCAACACGGCTCGTTTCGCCGGCACCCTGACCTATTCGATGGCGTTGGGTGGCAGGTCCACCTCGGCCCCGATGGTGTGCACGATGCTGTTGCTGTCCAGTTCCCCTTGTGGCGCGCCGGCGCGGACACAGTGAGCACAGGCGGCATCCAGCGCCATCAGGGACTTGTCCGGATTGTTGCGGTTGCGGATGTACCGGTGGGTCAGCCGGACGATCTTTTCAATCGCCGCATCGGAAATCCTGATATCAAAGTGCCTTTCGTAGATGGGTCGCAGCCCCTGAAGGACTTTTATCGTTTCATCCAGATCCGGTTCGCGCAGATGGATTTTCTGGAACCGCCGCTCGATGGCCGGATCCTTTTTCATGTAATCCACATACTCCAGCTCGGTCGTAGCGCCCACCACGCGCAGGTTCCCCTCGGTCAGGTACGGCTTCATCACATCGGCCACGCCAGAGGCACTGCTGGCCTGGCTGGCCCGCATGGTCGTGTGGATCTCGTCCATGCACAGGATCACCGGCGGATAGCCCTTGATGGCATTGCGCTCAGCCGATCCCTTGATCAGGGGAATGATCCGCCCCTCAAATTCCCCGCGGCTTTCTGTACCAGCTGCCATGGCGGCAAAATCCACCTCGATCACCCGGGCATTTTCCAGCTGTTTTGGCACAGGCTGGAGCGCCAGGGCGCGGGCGAGGCCCAGGAACACCGCTGTCTTGCCCACCCCTGCCCCGCCCAGCAGGACAACGTTCGAGCGCCCCATCTGCAGCAGGATCGTGATAATCTGGTCAATTTCCTGGTCGCGGCCGATGATAGGATTTGTGCGCCCGGCCTTCACCTTGCGCGTCAGGTCATTGCAGTACCTGTCAATAATGTCCTCGAACTGCTCGTCAGGGACCCTGAAGCGGTGGGGGGTATCGGTCATGGAAAATCCCGTCCTGTAAGATAGGATACAGAATTATCTTATTGTTTGCGTTCCGGGAAGGTAGATTTGCAGCCATGAGCGCAGATACAAAATCCATCCCAACGGCACAGACCTCCCAGACCGGTAAAATTCCGGAGAATTTTGCCTCGCTGATACACTATGCCTCGAGGCGGACGGACCTAGAAGCAAGGGGTCTTGCAGACTTCCGGCCGGCACAGGCATTGGGAAAATTTCTGTACGAACGGCTTTGCGGAGAAGCCGCTGCATCCAGTGATATGTCCGCGCCGGCTCGCCAGATTGAGGTCGCAGGCGCAGTCCTGCTGTTGCTTCGCTTGGGAGAGCGCATGGCTTCTGACCCCGCTCTGGAGCCCTGGTTCCGGAATGAACAGGCCCTGGCCACCCTTATCAGTGGAAAATTTCCGGACAAGGACTACCTCAGGGGTAACATAGCCCGTAATCTTGTCAGGGTACTGACACTGGCGCCGGCTTGGCTCCTCCAAGCGGATGATGACTGGAGCCGCCCCTTGGCCTTCCTGTTCCTGCCCGCGGCAAACAGCAAAATGCCACCTGTCCTGGGACAAAGGATTCAAGCCAGGCTTGTGGAAGAGGGTCTTCTCGCACCCGGGGCCCAACCCCATGCCGATAAAGAAATCCTGTCCCGGCAGGTCCTTGAAGCCGGCATCTGCCTTCTGGGCCAGATCCTGCCCCACGGCTTTCCAATCATTGACCACCAGTTCAGCGTGACCGAACGGACCAGCTTTGTGCGCACTCTTCTGGACAGCCTTGAGCAGGGATTCTCCGGAGCACGGGCCGTACTCTCCGAACATATCATCAACCATTATCTTGGGGCTTTCAGCCACTGCCAAAAGCGCAGGGATATCCCGGGATACCTCGTCCACATGCGGGAAATCCACGAACTGGATCTGTACAAAGGCCTGATCCAGAAAAACCGCGGAAGCAAATTCCGGCTTATCCCCGAAGCAGAGATCCTGAAAAGTCTTCTGTCATTCCTGGAGAGCCCGCCGCCGGCCAGCGACAAGGCAGAAGCGGCAGCCCATTACCTGTGGCTGGCCTGCCACGGCCACTGGGCCGGAGAAACCGGCACAGCCTCCCTGTCAGCAGACGCACTGGCCGTTCTGGGAAAACTTACGGACATGCGGGACAAAAACGGGAAAACAGAAGCCGGCAGGGTTGCGGCCGATGCGCTGGGCGAGCTGCACCGGCAGTTCGGCCCGAAAATCTTCGCAGCCCTTGAACAGCACATTCCTGCGAATGTCACTCCTATTAGCAGGAAACCGGAAAAAACTTCTGTACAGCTTGCTGAAACTAAAGTCAGACTTTAACATTTTCCTGTACCTGCAAGATTCAGCCAGGAGAGAGTTATGGTCCCCAGAGTCAGGTTTTCCGGAACAATAACAGCGGATGAAAAAACCCTCCTGAGGGAGGCGCTGTTCTTCCACCGCTACCTGGTCAGGCTTGCACAGCAGGTTCCGGATGCCCATGTAACCGTCCTGAAAGTCGTTCCGTTCGGAAAAAATCCAAAACCGGGGGTTGTCCTGGCCAAGGTTGAGGGAGTACCTGCTGGCCAGAAAAGGAAAAGCTCATATCACATGACGATCATGGACGATGGCGTCATGGCCGTGACAATCTTTCTGGTCGGAGACAACAAGGACCCATGGGTCCTGATGAAAGAGGAGTTCCGCTACGGCACCCTGACCAGGACACTCGAACCGCCTGCCGGTTTTGTGGATCCAGGATCCATGTCCAGGGAGCATGACCTTTTGAGAGAAATCCACGAGGAAACGGGCGTGAATATGGCTGGATTCCGGTACCAGGAGATTGGCAAAATCACTGCATCACCTGGGCTTGTAAATGATACTTTTGTATGCGCAACGGATATCCCTGTCTCGGAAAAGCAATTCGAACATATCAGGTCCAGTTACGAGGGCGCCAGAAACGGCAATGTTCTGGAAGGCGAGAATACAGTCACGCGCCTTGTACCCCTGGCAGAAGCGCTGAAAGCCATGCAGGGATACGGCCCCGGAATGGCCCTGGTCATGTACGCAGCATGGAAGGCCAAGGGCTTGCTTGACATGATAGCCCAGGCTGTGCAGACAGCTGGTTCTGACAGTACCCAGGCCCTCACGCCGCCCGCTTCTTCACATGCCGCAGCAGGGCGATCAGGGCCGCAGGGGTGACGCCGGGGATGCGTGATGCGGCGCCCAGGGTGGACGGGCGGGCGGTTTTCAGTTTCTGGCGCACTTCGTTGGAGAGGCTCCCTACCGTGGCATAGTCCAGATCGGCGGGCAGCTGCAGGGCTTCGTCGCGGCGGAAGGCACGCACGTCGGCCTCCTGCCGGTCCATGTAGCCCGCGTATTTCCCGTCGATCTCGATCTGTTCTGCGATGGAGGAAGGCAGGTTTTTCAGTTCTGGCCAGATCTCTGCCAGCCGCACCAGCGTTACATCGGGATAGCGCAGCAGATCGTGGACCGACCGCCGCACACCATCCTGGTTGACGGTCAGTCCGTGCCGGGCCAGCTCATTGGGCGTTGCCCTCAGCTCCCGTACAGAAGCGCGTGCAGCATCCAGCGCCTCGATTTTCTGCCGGAAAGCCTTTTCACGGACACTGCCCACGCAACCCGCAGACAGCCCCAGCGGCGTCAGGCGCTGGTCCGCGTTGTCGGCCCGCAGGCGCAGGCGATATTCCGCGCGGCTGGTGAACATGCGATACGGTTCAGCCGTGCCGCGGGTGATCAGGTCATCAATCATCACGCCGATGTACGCGTCAGCCCGGTCGAGCATGAAAGGAGCGCTTCCCGACACTTTCAGCGCCGCGTTGATCCCGGCCATGAGACCCTGCGCGGCAGCCTCTTCGTATCCCGTCGTACCGTTGATCTGTCCGGCCAGGAACAGGCCCGGTACGCGGCGCGTCTCCAGCGTGGGTTTCAGCTCCTGCGGGTTGATGAAATCGTACTCGATGGCATATCCGGGCCGGATCATCACGGCCTTTTCCAGGCCCGGAATGGTCTTCAGCAGGTCCAGCTGCACCTCGCGCGGCAGCGACGTGGAGATGCCGTTGGGGTACACCGTGTCATCGTCCAGGCCCTCGGGCTCGAGAAAAATCTGGTGCCGTTCCTTGTCGGAAAACCGCACCACCTTGTCCTCGATGGACGGGCAATAGCGTGGCCCGGTGCTCTCGATCTGGCCGGAATACATGGGCGCGCGGTGCAGGTTGTCGCGGATGATCTGGTGCGTGGCGGCCGAGGTGTACGTGATCGCGCACTGGATCTGCGGCACGGTGATGATGTCGGTGAGGTAAGAGAAGGGCTGGGGCGGGTCGTCGCCCGGCTGCATCTCCAGCGCTTTCCAGTCGATGGTGCGGCCGTCCAGGCGCGCCGGGGTGCCGGTCTTCAGGCGACCCAAGGGAAAGCCACAGCGGGCCAGGGTTTCCGACAGGCTGATAGAAGGTTTTTCCCCCACGCGCCCGGCCGGCGTTTTCTCCTCGCCGATGTGGATCAGCCCACGCAGGAAGGTGCCGGTGGTGAGCACCACCACGCCGCAGGGATATGTTTGCCCGTCGGCAGTAATGACGGCTTTCACGGCGCCACTATCGTCCAGCTGGATGTCTTCCACCGCCGCCGCCTGAATGGTCAGGTTGGGCATGTCAGCCAGGATGGCCTGCATGGCATTGCGATACAGCTTGCGGTCGGCCTGGGCGCGCGGTCCACGGACGGCGGGACCCTTGCTGGCGTTCAGGATGCGGAACTGGATGCCGGCCCGGTCGATGACGCGGCCCATGACACCGTCCAGCGCGTCAATCTCGCGCACCAGATGGCCCTTGCCGAGGCCACCGATAGCGGGGTTGCAGGACATCTCGCCGATGGTCTCAATTTTGTGCGTGAGCAGCAATGTTCGCGCGCCCGCCCGCGCCGCAGCCGCAGCCGCCTCGCACCCCGCGTGCCCACCTCCCACAACAATGACGTCCCATGCCTGATTCATGACAGCTGTTATAAAGACTTTTTTTCCCTTGCGCAAAAAGCTATCTTTCCTTTCTTTTGAGAGCTCTGTGAAAGCTGTATCCCCCCCTTCGCCCATGGTTCGACAGGCTCACCATGAGGCTCAGGGTACAGATAAAGAAAATCCTCATCCTGAGCTTGTCGAAGGATCGAGGAATTTCGCGAGATCCGGACTTTCGCAGAGGTCTTTTTTCAGTCGGGAAAAACAATGCCTTACCCAAGATTTATCCGCGGGTTCCGCCGGTTCCGCAAAAGGTACATGGAGGGGAAAGCTCCCCTGTTCCGGGACCTTGTGAAAAAGGGCCAGGCGCCGGAAACGCTGGTGATTGCCTGTTCTGACTCCCGCAATGACCCGGCCCTTCTGACCCAGAGCCAGCCCGGCGACCTGTTCGTGGTGCGCAATGTGGCCGCCCTGGTGCCTCCATACCAGCCGGACGGCCAATATCACGGGACCAGTGCAGCCATCGAGTTTGCCGTCAGGAGCCTGGGGGTCAAAAACATCATTGTTCTGGGCCACGGCCTGTGCGGCGGGATACAGACCCTGGCGGACAGTTCTGCCGGAACAGCCTCCGGATACGAGTTCCTGACCCCCTGGGTCAGTATCTGTGCAGAAGCCCGGGATACAGTCCAGCGCGAACTGGCGGACCAGCCTGTGGAAACCCGCCTCCAGACCCTTGAGCGGGCGGCTATCCTTACATCCCTGAACAACCTTCTCACATTCCCCTGGATCCGCGAGGCTGTGGAGGCAGGCCACATGACCCTGCACGGCTGGTATTTTGACATGGCCAAGGGAACGCTTCTGGGCTACGGCCCCGCCACGCGGACCTTTGAACCGCTGGGCCAGAATGCAAAAGCCCTGGCCGGCATCAAAGGGCTGGATTCCTGCTGCATTGCGTCCTTTGTAAAAGGCAGCGCGGCCGCGGCCTAGAACTGCTCTTCCCCCATCCCCATAACCGGCAGGGAGCCGCTCTGGATGGCGGAGACAAGGCCCAGCACCTGGGGCAGGATGTGCTCGGCGTAAAAGCGGGCGGTCAGGATCTTTGCTTCATAAAAGGCGGCATCCCCGCCGGACTCCCGCATCAGCAATGTGGCCGCCACAGCGCCGCGGGCCAGCAGCCAGCCGCCGATGACCGTCCCGGCCAGCTTCAGGAACAGGACGGCACAGGCTGCAACAGAGTCCGGTCGTTCCCCGGCCATTTTCAGGATCCAGGCCGTTGAATCCTCAAAGGCCGTGATGGCCTCGGCCAGTTCTTCGGCCATGACCGCCAGATCGTCGCCCGGCAGGACCGTCATATCCTTCATGAAGGCATGGATCTCGCCCAGCAGGGCCTCCACCGCCGCCCCTCTGTCGCGGACAACCTTGCGAAAGACCAGATCGCTGGCCTGGATGCCGTTGGTTCCCTCATAGATGGGCGTAATCCGGCTGTCGCGCCAGTGCTGGGCCGCGCCCGTCTCCTCGATATAGCCCATGCCGCCGTGGACCTGGATCCCGATGGATGTGATGTCCACAGCCATGTCCGTGCACCAGGCTTTGGCCACCGGCGTCAGAAGGTCAGCCCGCGCCTGGGCCTTCTGGCGCGCGGTCTCTTCCGGATGATGCCGGGCCGTATCCAGCGCCGCCGCCGTAACAGCTGCCAGCGCCCGGCCCGCCTCCACATGCGCCTTCATGACCAGCAACATGCGGCGCACATCGGGGTGGTGGATGATGGTGACAGGCGCATCGCTGCGGCTTCCCCTGCCCTGCAGACGCGTCCGGGCATACTCCCGGGCCTGCTGGTACGCTCTTTCAGCCAGCGCCACACCCTGGCTTCCCACACTCAGACGGGCATTGTTCATCATGGTGAACATGCAGGCCATGCCGCCGTTCAGGGACCCCACCAGCCAGCCCAGAGCACCGGTCCGGTCGCCAAAGGACAGGGTGGCTGTGGGACTGGCATGGATGCCCAGCTTGTGCTCGATACTGATCAGTTCCACGTCGTTCCGGCCCCCCAGGGTACCGTCGGGATGGACAAGGATCTTCGGCACCAGGAACAGGCTCAGGCCCTTTGTCCCCGGCGGCGCATCACCCGTGCGCGCCAGGACCATGTGGATCACGTTGCCGGCCATATCGTGGTCGCCATAGGTGATATAGATCTTCTGTCCGGTAATCCGGTAATGGTCCCCCTCCGGCATCGCGCGGGCCCGCACAGCCCCCACATCCGATCCGGCCTGGGACTCGGTCAGGTTCATGGTTCCTGTCCACTCGCCCGAGACCAGACGCGGCAGGAACAGCTTTTTCTGCTCCTCCGTTCCATGAGCGGACAGAAGCTCGACGGCACCCTGGTTCAGCATGGGGCACAGGGAAAAGGATGTGTTGGCGGCCTGCCACATTTCCTGGACCATCAGGGCCAGAAACCACGGAAGCCCCTGCCCCCCGTACTGCGGATCAAAAGGCAGGCTGTTCCACCCGCCCTGCACATAGTGATGGTAAGCATCCCGGAAACCGTCGGGCATGCGGACCTGACCGTTTTCAACGCGGGCCCCCTGCCGGTCCCCTGGCAGATTGAGCGGGGCCAGCACATCCGCCGCCAGCTTTCCCGCCTCTGACAGGATGGCCTCAACCGTTTCCGGGGCCAGGTCCCGGAACGCGGGAAACTCCCGGAATTTCTGCCAGCCGATGATGTGGTCCAGCACAAAGCGCATGTCCCGGAGCGGAGCGGTGTACATGGGATTCCTCCAGGTTATGGCGGCCTGATCAACGCAGGAACAGTATCACAGCCATGCCCGGTCAAGGCACTTTTTTACATGTGAAGATTGTCCGACAGCCTGCCTGGCAATTACACTTCGAAGCGATTGATCATTTTCTTCCAGCCCCTGCGAAATTTTGCCCCGCTTTTCAGGAACGGCAGCGCTCTCCCTGCCGGTCAGCCTGCTTCTGCCAGGCCCAGGCCGGAAAACCGCTCCGGATACGGCGCCATTGCCGGCAGCTGGCCTTCGCTTATGGATTGAAAAAGGGCGCATCCCGTAACAGGATGCGCCCCTGCAGACATCAGACAACCTGGTATCAATCCCTGTTGTCCAAGGTATCTTCCCAGTCGGTAACCTGTTTTTCGGCTTCATCCTTCATGATGCCGTATCTTTCCTGAACCAGGCCGACCAGCTTTTCCCGGTCGCCGTTGATCTGGTCCAGGTGATCGTTGGTCAGCTTGCCCCACTGTTTCTGGACCTCGCCTCTGAACTGCTTCCACTTGCCTGCAAAAATGTCCCTGTTCATGATGACTCTCCCTTATGACTGATGATTGACGGAAGGCTGGTTCCCCCGATTACTTCCGGGGCGGATTTTTTCTGTAGTTTTCAATACGGGTGGCCTGGTCGGCAGACAGCTGAAAGGCCGGCTTGTCATTGTCCCTGCGGATCAGCTTTGCGTTGTCCCAGGCCAAGGCGGCTTTCCCGCCCCCAATTCCCAGAACCTTGCCGAAGCTGACCACCAGATACTCGGCCTTGCCGCCGCGGAAGGAAATGTCATCCACTTCCCCGACAGTCTCGCCCTGCGCGTTGACCAGGGGAGCATCCAGAAGGTCATCCACGCTGTAGCCATCGGCGGGAATAACCCTGACCGTGTTGCTGGCGTCATCGCGGTCGTAGGAGAAATTCCTGGCGTCGTCGATTGTGTCCTCGGTCAGGGGAGCAATCAGGTCACCATCAGCAGTGCGGTTTGAAATCACGCTGTAATCAAAGGCCACCGTCTTGCCCAGGCCTGTAAAGTCACCATCGCCCAGGACAACCATGCCGGCACTGCCATAGTGGTCCAGGATGATGTCGCGGACTTTGGCCACCCGCTCGCCCTGGGCGTTGTAGACAGGCTGGCCGATAATGCCAGTGGCTGTCGTGCGCCTGTCGATGCTGACCGTCCCGACAGCGGTTGTGTCGTCAGTACCGGCCAGCCATGTCTTCAGGTCGTCATAGGCATCCTTTGCCGCAGTCGACACATCCTGCGCCGTATCCGACACAGCTTTTTTGGTCTTTTCCCATCCCTTTTCCACATCCCGGGAGAGGGTTCCGGAAGGCTCCTGTGTTCTGGTTTGTGTCTGGGGCTGTGTCTGGGCCTGGCCTAGGACCGGCGTTGCGCTCATGACGGCAATGACCGAAGCCGCTGCCAGCAGTTTGTATCTCATGCTCATTATTGAACTCCTTCCTGTTATTTTTCCGGTTCAGGTTGCATGAACCGAACGCAGGAAGGAGAGCAACGTTCCTTTTATAATACTTCAGGGTTAGGCATTGCTAACTTAACATAGTTTATCAGGAAACAGCCAGAGGGAGAGTTCGACCATGGCGGGGGATTTGGAGCAGCAAAGGGTTTTTCTGTGGAAGCGGGCGAGGTAGTGGCGGATACGGGTATTTTGTGTTTCTGCTGCAGGGGTGAGTTTTCTGGACTGGCAGAGCAGGTTTTCCGGGATAACCTTACGGCAGATTTTCCAGCGGTTGGTAAAGGCGGCGAATAATTTTACGCCGCTTTTGGTGATTTGCCGCCAGAGGGCCTGGGCTGTTTTGGCACCACGAGAGCCCATCGCGAAGGCGAGGAGCCGTCCGGTGCGCAGAGATACAGCAGTCCATATCCAGAGCTTGCGCTGTTTTTTTGGGTGTAATGCCACAGCTCGTCCAGCACGACCACATCCATATCCTTGAGATCGAGAGGTTCACAGAGCATCCGCGCCCTGGTCTCGTCGGCAAAAGCCCTGATCCACTTCAAAACAGCGACATTGCTAACCCCCAGCAGACGTCCGATCGCCCGAAACCCAAGGCCTTCGCGGTATAACGCCAGCGCCTGCAGCTTTTTATCCAGCCCATGACCATGACGCCGGCTCTGCGTAAAACGGCAATCGCAGCCCTTGCAGCGGTATCGCTGCCGCCCTTTAATTACCCCGTCTTTATGAAACGCTTCCCCTGAACACTTCGGACAATGCATGCAAACCTCCCACCGTTCGCACCTATTCTATCCAAATAATCATACTGTTGCTATAAATGTTAGCAATGCCCAGGGTTACATCAGTCTCAACTTCTCCACTTCCCCCGTCATCCCCGCTTTATGCGGGGGTGACGATAAAGGGGAAGAAGAAGTTGTGGCTGACGTCAGGATTACATGGCGAAAGCGGGAGCTGCCTTGCGGTTTTTCCAGGACGGAGCCACAGACGTTGCAGGCGTCATATCGGTGGAAACCTTGCCGGCCAGCGCCCTGACCGCCCCGACAACAGCCTGCACCATACCGGCCAGTCCGGGGTTCAGACCGGCGGCCTGTCTCAGGGCCTGGTTCAGTCCCGGAACCTTGTCCGCAGCAGCCATCCCGACAGCAGCGGCATGCACATTGCCGGATCCGCGATGGGCGACATAACCGGCCAGGCTGGCCTCAGAACTTTTCCGAAGCTCCCCGCTGGCCACAGAGGGCCGCAGGCCTTCGGCAAAATGACGCGTATCAGCGATCAGGGTATCAGCAAGCGCAGCTGAAAATCCCCCTGCCTGCTGCATGGTTCTCAGGACATGGCCTGTAATACGAATGTCGCCATGGAAATATTTCGCGTCTGCATTCTCCACAGCGTCATTTTTCGGACCACGCATACGCAGCCCCTCGGCCTGCATGGCAAAGGTGTCCACAAAACTTTCCATCACAGTGACCAGACGGGTCATGGCCGGGCTGTTTTCCAGGTTTCCTGGAACAGCCCGCTGTACTGCAGCCTCGCTGTGAACGTCTTTCAGGGCCACATCAAAATCCCGCAGCATATTCTGGCATTTCAGGACGCTCACATGGTCGCCTTTGGCCGCGAAGGACGCCGCACAGCCGGTCAGGCGCAGCATGCTTTCATGGACAATGGTCCAGAAATCCTTTTTCTCACGGGCAGCAGACGTTCCGTGGCCATACAGCCCCTGCCCGGCAAAACCTTTGCCGAAAAGGAAACCGTCCTTGCGTCCTGTACTGGCAGTATGGGCCATGACACCCTCCATCACCCTTCACAGAAACCTTAGGCCCCTGATTATTAAGCAATAGTTAACAGCGGGTCCAGTATCCGTTTCGGACTGCTTCTTTTTGCTGTTTATCCCCGGGACATCTGCTGGCAATATGGACTTATGAATACAGATCTTCCCCCCGATATACCTGATTTTGAGGCGGGCCCCGAGCTGCGGGCCGTGGCCATGCCGGCCGATACCAACCCCAGCGGGGATATTTTCGGCGGATGGGTCCTCTCCCAGATGGATCTGGCGGGCGGAGTCCTCGCCACGCGCGTTGCAAGGGGAAGGGTTGTGACCGTGGCCGTGGAAGCCATGAAATTCCACAAGCCCATCAAGGTGGGGGACGAGGTCAGCTGTTACGCGAAGGTGGTCCGCATCGGGCGGACATCCATTGCCATCAGGATTGAAACCTGGGCCCGCCGTACCTGGACGTCAGGACATCTCAAGGTCACGGACGGCCTGTTTACCTATGTGGCCGTGGACAGCACAGGACGTCCCCGCCCCGTGCTGCCCTGAACGACCCGTAAAATTACTGCATTGGCTGCGGTTCTGTCTGCCGGATTTCCGGAGTGACCGGCGGCTGCATTGTTTCGTTCATGTCCCTTTCGGCATCCTCGCCCGCCTTTTCCATCATGTCACGGGCAGCATCTTCCGGGCTGTCCGTCCGCTGGTCGGGGGCAAAGCTTTCAGGAGCCATCATCCGGCCTTCACCTTCCGGGGCGGGAGTTTCAACAGAGGGCTGCGGAGCAACCTGGGTGTCCGGAGCAGGCGTCATGACCGTGCCGGGTTCCGGCATGGCCGGGGGAACCTGTTCCGTGGCCGGGGGAGCCATCCCGTTTGTATCAGAGGACTGCCGGGAATCGTCACAGGCTGCCACGCCCAGGGCCAGCAGGCCTGCACATGCCAGAATCATTGCCTTTTTCATTGTCTTTCTCCGTTATCTGGATGTTGGTCAGAAAACTGAACAGAAGTCCCTGTTCGCCTGGACTTGTGTCGTTTTTGGGCCCGTTCCGCTTTTTTCTGCACCCAAACCTGTCCGGGCGCAAGACGGAAAAACGGGGGATTGCTGTCAGGGCGCATCGCCGCGCATGACTTCCCTGACCTTTTCGGCCAGCTGTTTCAGCGTGAATGGCTTGGGCAGGAACCAGACCTCTTCCCTGTCCAGATACTGGCCCAGACGATCCTCGGTATAGCCGGAGATAAAGATCACCTTCAGTGCCGGATGGGCCTCCCGCGCCTTTCTGGCTACCGTGGGGCCGTCCATGTTGGGCATCACCACGTCCGTGACCATCAGGTCGACTGTGACCCCCTCCCCGGCCAGGATCTCCAGCGCTTCCTCACCGCTGCGGGCTTCCAGGACCTGGTACCCCTTGTTGCGCAGGGCCCGGGCACCGAACGTGCGCACGGCATCCTCATCCTCCACCAGAAGGATGGTTCCAACGCCAGTCAGGTCGCCGGCCTGTTTCTCTGCCGCTTCCGGGCCCGGAGCCTGGTCCGTTCCCTGACCTGCGACAGCGCCCTGCTGGCGGGGAAGGACAATGGTGAATCTGGCGCCCTTGCCCGGTGCGCTGTCCACAAGCACATAGCCGCCTGTCTGGCGCACAATGCCGTAGACTGTGGACAGGCCAAGGCCTGTACCTGCACCGATTTCCTTGGTCGAGAAGAAAGGATCAAAAATACGCTGCAGGTTTTCAGGCGGAATGCCGATGCCGGTATCCGCCACCTCGATCGCAACCCACTGCCCGGCCGGCATGGTTTCATGATTACGCCGGAGCGGCTGGTCCGTGGTCATGTTCCGCGTGGCGATGGTCAGCTTTCCCCCGCCCGGCATGGCGTCGCGGGCGTTGACTACCAGATTGACGATGACCTGCTCCAGCTGGCCCTGGTCCACAAAGACCGGCCCCAGGTCACGCCCGTGCTGCATGGCCAGCTCGATATTCTCGCCGATCAGGCGGCGCAGCAGGTTGGACAGGTCGGCCAGTACATCGGTCACATCCAGGACGCGGGGCTGCAGGGTCTGCTGGCGGGAAAAGGCCAGCAGCTGGCGCACAAGGTTCGCGGCGCGGCTGGCATTCTGCTTGATCTGCATGATGTCGGCAAAGGAATGGTCGCCCGGCTTGTGGCGCAGCAGCAGCAGGTCGCAGAAGCCGATCATGGCGGTCAGCAAGTTGTTGAAGTCGTGGGC
>JALYJY010000035.1 GCA_030775045.1 Pseudomonadota bacterium
ATCCTGCAGGAAAAGTAAAATACCGCCAGCAAGGGGCGCCCTCCGGGTCCGGCAGGGCACAGAAGGCCCCCTGTCGTGGCGGGAAAGGGCAGCCGGCCGCCACATGGCCATGCTCCTCATCACCCCCAGGGCAGCCGGACCGCGCCCCACCCTTCAGGGCAGCGTCCCGGTGTTGCCGGTAAAAGACCCCCTGCTTCGGTGCGTCCTCCGCAGACGTCCGGCCCTTCCCGTCCACCTCCGGCAAATCGTCCGGCCAGAAGAGCGGACCATCATGGACTGATGCCGGAAGGGCCTGCAGCCCTCAGGGCTGCAGGTTCTGCAGAACCCTCTTCCCGGGATGATGGACAGCCTGTCCCGGGGCCGGAGGACATGGCGGTCCGTTTTGCTGTACAGGAAGACGAAACCGGGACACCTCGGGAAAGCCGTGACACATCACAGCAGGGTAATACAGGATCAGGTTCCGGGGGTGAGGGGGGTATATCCCTGCCTGTCCGGACAGAGCCTGACCCTCCTGCATCCAGACCGTCCGGCAGTGCGTGGAAAATCCGCCCCGAGATGGAGACGACCCGCATTGTCTTCCGGGGGACCCTTGTGACCTCTCCTGACGGTCCGCTGAAGGTCGCCCCGGAAAGCCGCAACCTGTGCGCCCTGTTTGATGACGGCCAGTGGCTGGTCAGCGCCAGCCACCGCAACTCCCCGCTTGTGACCAGCGTGGCGGCACAGGCCCGGCGCCAGGGCATGAAGATTGACGAGCCGCGCTATGTCACGCCCGATCTCATCCAGCAGGCGTATTTCTATGGCCAGAAAATGGCCTCCCTGGTGGCCTTTGACGAGAACAGGATCCGCCGCCGCATCATGGAACTTCTGAGCCGGGGCAGGGATCACGGAGCCAATGACATCCACATTGAGGCCTCGGGCAACAGGACCAAGGTCGAATTCCGCATGGACGGGGTTCTGCGCCTGGTGGAAACCTGGACGCAGCGCGAAGGGGAGATGTTCCTGTCCGCGGTCTGGTCCCATGCCTCCACGCAGTCGGGTGTTACGGCCAACTGGCTCGAGCCCCAGGCGGCCATGCTGGCGCCGGCGTCCGGCGCGGACAAGATCATCCTGCCCGAGGGGATTTCCGGTGTCCGCTGCCAGTGGATGCCCCTGGTGGACGGGGGGCGCTATCTGGACATGCGTCTGCAGTACGAAAACGTCCATATCATGGGAGCCGGGAACATCGAGGGGGACGTGGATTCCCTGGGGTTCGCTCCTGAGCAGGTGGCCACAATCCGCCACCTGCGGAGCATGCCCGGCGGGATGATTGTTGTCGCGGCCCCCACCAACGCCGGCAAATCCACTTCCCTTCGTGTCATGCTCAACCGCCGTATGTCCGAAACCCGGTATGAGCTGAACTGCATCCAGATCGAGGATCCGCCCGAGGGTGGCGTCGCCGGATCCAGGCAGATCGGTGTTTCCGCCGTGCATGATGACGAACGGCGCCAGGAAATCTTCACGTCCGTCATGCGCTCGGTCCTGCGTCTTGACCCCGACATCGTCATGCTGGGGGAAACGCGCGACCTGGAATCGGCAACATTCCTGTTCCGCCTGGCCATGACCGGCCGCCAGGTGTACACAACCCTGCACGTCTATGCGGCCCTCGCCATCCCCCAGAGGCTGAGGGATCTTGGCATTGAACCCTATCTGTCCTATGATCATAACCTTGTGCGCGGCATGATGTCGCAACGTCTGATCCGCAAACTGTGTCTGCACTGCAGGATACCGCTGTCGCAGGCCTTGGGGGATTCTGTTGCCATGGAACAGCTGGGCCAGCGGGTGCGGGCCGCCACAATCCTGATGAATCTGGAACGCCGGGGCCGGCTTCACGGGGAGACTCTCGTGCCGGAAGATCTGGATTCTGACCTGTCAGAGGTCCATGTGGCCAATTCTGCAGGCTGTGAGCACTGCCAGAACGGACGCCAAGGGCGCACGGTGGTGGCCGAGGTGATCGAAACCGATCCCCGGCTGATGGAGCTGTTGCAGGCCAACCACATGGGGGAGGCACGGACCTACTGGCTTTCGCCGGAGGG
Source organism: Pseudomonadota bacterium (assembly GCA_030775045.1). Lineage (NCBI taxonomy): Bacteria > Pseudomonadati > Pseudomonadota > Pseudomonadota bacterium. Next base: position 2,073 of record JALYJY010000035.1, read on the forward strand.
GCTGTCCGGAATGTCCATGCACTGGCATGCCATGGACAAGGTCAGGAAAGGCATTGTAGCCCCCGACGACGCCGAGATTGAACTGGGTCCCCTGGCGTCCGAAAAGGAAATCAGGGATGTTGAACGCAAGACAGGAGCCTTGGGCAAATGGCAGACTTCGATCTGAACAATATCCAGCTGGCCTGGGCCCGGCTGACCCTGAAAACCAGCAAGAAGCTCCGCTGGCGCGCCTATCGCAAGCTGGGCGGCATGCTGAAGGCCAACGAGCCCTTGGGCCCGGCGCTGGAGCGCCTGTGGCTGAATGCCAGCAGGGCCGGAAAAAAGCCTTCTGATCCCTTGGCGCTTCTGATCCGGGAATGGCTGAAGCGCTACCGGGCCGGGGCCTCGTTCAGCGAGGCACTGGAAGGTTCCCTGCCGGACCGCGACCTGATGATGATCCGGGCGGGCGAGGAGTCCGGCTCCCTGGCTGCGGCCCTGGAAGGGATCCAGACCATTGACACAGCCGCGGCTGCCATGAAGGAAGCCATATCACGGGCAGTAGCCTATCCCCTGTTTCTGGGCCTTCTGCTGTTTGGTATCCTGTGGATGTTCGGCGTAACAATGATCGAGCCCATGCGCCAGTCAGCGCCGCCCCAGGTGATGGCGCAGATGGCGGGTCTGGGCGCAGTGTCGGATTTTATCCGCTCCTGGGGCCTGCTGGTCATCGGTGTTCTGGTGGCCTTCATTGTCTTTATCGTCATAGCCCTGCCCCACTGGCGGGGGAAGGTGAGGGTCTGGTTTGACCGCATTCCGCCCTGGAGCTGGTACAGGGTCTGGCAGGGGGCGACCTTCATGCTGGGGATGTCCGCACTGCTGAAAGCCCAGGTTCCCCTCAGGCGCGCCATGGAAACCATGGAGTCCCAGGCCAGGGGCGCCTGGCTTCGGGAAAGGATCGGCCTGGCCCGCCTGGAAACCCTGAAAGGCAAAAACCTGGGCGAGGCGCTGCGGGCCACAGGCCTGAATTTCCCCAGCCCCGAATTCGCCCTGGATCTGGAAATCCTGTCGGAACGCGGGGACGTGGGGCAGATTATCGACATCGTCACCAAGGAATGGCTGGAAGACCAGACCGAGGCCCTGAACACCCAGGCCACCATCATCCGCTTCATGGGTATGATTGCCGTGGCCGTGGTTATTGCCTGGGCCATGCTGTCGATCGTCGGGATTACCGCTGCGGTCCAGAAAGGGATGTAGGAAGACAGAAAACCAGGTACTTCTTTTCTGCGGAGACCTCTGCGAAGGTTCGTTATTGTCATTCCGACCGAAATCCCGGCAGGGACAGAGCAGAGGAATTTCGCAGAAATTTCCCGACTGCACATTACGTTGTGATGTTGTGTCCGGGCTGACAGACCGGGCGGATGACAGGGCCACGATAAAACCTGCCCGGGAGTAACAGAAGGGGAAAATCGGGAAAAACGGAGAAAAAACGAAAAATTAACTTCTGGAAAATAAAAAGAGCGTATAAAAATAGACTGTCTGTAATCCTTTGAACTCTTGCACGGGGTATGAACATGAAACGGAGACAACTTTCACAGCGCGGTTTCAGCCTTCTTGAAATGGCTATCGTCATCGGCATTATCGCGCTGATTATCGGGGGCATCTGGCTTGCCTATGCTGCTGTGACCAGCAACAAGCGCGAAGCCGATGCCAACGGGCAGGTACTGACGATTGCACACAACATGCGCAATCTGTATGTCAACCAGAACGGTGGTGATGGCGCCAGCATGGCCAATCTGATTGCCGCAGGCATTTTCCCGGGCAACATGGTCAGTGGAACAACCGTCACCAATCCCTGGAATGGTACAGTGACTATAACGGTTCCCAACGGCGGAACCACCTTTACAATTATCTACAACGGCGTACCGGAAAAATCCTGCATCGAACTGGTGTCTACCAATGCCTTTGAACCGACAGAAGTGGGCATGACGTTGATGCAGGTAGGATCTGCAACGGTAACACTGCCGGCCAGCCCTGTGGCTGCCGACACTGCATGCGCATCAGGCGTGACAGGTAACTCCCTGCGGTGGACTTTTACCCTCCGCGGTTAATTGTTTCCTGGAGGCGGTCCTGTTATCATGACAGGGCCGCCTTTTCTTTTTTGCGGCGTGTCGTTCGGGAGGCACAGTCATGTGGATCGGCGCTTTTTTTGCCATTTTCGGCATGGTGATGTTCGGGGCCTGGTGGTATATTTTCGGTGACGACGCCCGTCGCCAGGACCAGGAAAGCCAGTCCCGGTCCCAGGCCCAGAACATGATAGTGTTCCATCAGGCTGCCGCACGGTGGGCCACAGCGAACTCCCGTGCGATTGACACACCCAGCGCCCAGGGCACCACGGCCATTATCGGGGCAGCAGATCCCGATCCCCGGTCCACGCCCATTGATTTCAACACCCCGCCGCCAGCCACATTCCTGCCCACCTGGTACATTCCCTCCGCCGCCTGGCGTGTTGCCTGGGGCATGGATCCGGATCCTGCCAGAGCCAACACAATCCGTCTGGTGGCGACCTATCTGCTGCCCACCAATGCCGAGGAAATGAACGTTGTGGAGATTGCCCAGGGCCTGGCGCTGGCCACCAGCAGCAACAGCATGGCTGGCATTGTGTCCGGTGGCAGGATTGTCGCCACCATGGCCGGCACAGCCACCACCAGGGAAGTTTTCGTGCCCCGTGACGGTACAGGGACCCAGCTTGTGGAAAATGGTGCCGTAGCCATCGTGGCCGAAGTTGCCTGGACACCTCCGGCCCCTCCGACAGTACCGCCCACTGTCCCTCCGACAGTGCCACCAACGGTGCCACCCACTGTTCCCCCGACAGTGCCACCCACTGTTCCTCCGACAGTACCGCCCACTGTCCCTCCGACAGTGCCGCCACCGCCGCCTTCACCACGCCCGCCGCCGGCATATTGCGAAACGCATCCGGATGATCCTCGCTGCTGGGGCGATGGGGGCGAACCGATTCCTTGAGGGGCCTTTCAAGGTCGTTATTGTCATCCCGAGCGGAAGGCCATGCAATGGCCTGCAGTCGAGGGATCTCCTGTTCAGAGGGGATTCCTCCACTCCGCTTCGCTCCGGTCGGAATGACAAAAAAGAGTTTTCGAAAAGGACTTCCAGGGCTCAGGAAGACAATTCCCCGGCCCTGTGCGCTGCGGCCTCAAGGGCCCGGTCGAACAGGGTCTGCAGGGCTTCTTCCTTCATGAGAACCTGAAGGCCCGCAGCCGTGGTCCCCTGCGGGCTGGTGACCTTTTCACGCAAGGCCTGCGCCGGTTCTCCTGATTGCCGCAGCAATTCCCCGGCGCCGATGATCGTCTGCCGGGCCAGCGCTTCCGCCAGATCCGGGGCAAGGCCAAGCCAGGTTCCGGCCTGTGTCAGCGTTTCGGCCAGCAGAAAAACCCAGGCCGGGCCGCTGCCGGACAGGGCTGTTACCGCATCCATCAGGCTTTCGTCCGTGATCCAGTGCACCGTTCCCACAGCCTCCAGCAGGCGCCTGCACAGATCCCGCTGCGCCTGTGTCACGGCGGCCGAAGCGCAGGCCACAGTCGCAGACAGGCCCACCGTGGCGGCCAGATTGGGCATGGCCCGCACCACGGGCGCCTTTTCTCCCAGCCGTTCCTCCAGCCAGCGCAGGGTTTTACCGGCGGCAACGGACAGGACGGGAATGCCCTTGTCCGCAAACGGGCGGCAGGCGGGCAGGACAGAGTCCAGGATCTGCGGCTTGACGGCCAGAATAACGGCGTCAACGGGTGTATCCAGGGGAAGGGAGGACAGGCCGGGGTACCAGCGGACACGGGGGTCAGCGGCGTATTTCTCCCGGTTCCGGCTGCCGGGCTGGGCCACACAGGCCTGTTTCACCAGGCCGGCCTTCAGCCAGCCGTCCAGCAGGGCGCTGCCCATATTGCCGCAGCCCGCCAGAACCAGCGAAAACATCAGGCCTCACCCACAGTCTCGAACAGGGCGGCGTTCATGGCCTCGGCGGCGGGTTTTCCGCCCCAGATCACGAACTGGAATGCGGGGTAGAAGCGGTCACACTCGGCCATGGCCATGTCCAGTATATCCGCTGCCTGGGGCCCTGTGACGCCGTCCGTACCCCGCAGCATCAGGCCATAGCGGAACGCAGGTGTCAGGCTTTCCGTATCCAGATCGAAATGCCCCGCCCACAGGCGTCCGTTGATGGTGGCCAGAAGGTCGTGCACAGCGACCTTGCGGCCCGGGGGAACGCGCAGGTCATAGTGGCAGGAAAAATGCAGGATCCGGGCCTCCGGATGCCAGACCAGGGCCATGGTCAGGACACACCACTGGCCGTGGACTTCCATGGCCACCTCGGTATCTGCGGTTCTTTCCCAGGACCACTGGCGGTCGGTGAGGATTTCCTCGACGATATCCAGGGGATTCGCGGTGGATACGCCCGTATCCGCGGCCAGACTGGTCATTTTCACAACTCCGGTAAAGAATTCCGCCACACGGTGCCAGAAGCTTTACTTGCGCGCAACATGCGCAAAAAATTCCGTTCCGGCAGCATTCATGCTATGATAATCCCCGATTCTGTCCATGGAGGAAAGTCCCGTGACATCCTGCGCCATGCCTTCTGCCTCTCCTTCATCCTCCGCCCCCGGGGGCAAGGCCATCATGACCATGACCGATGCCGCCGCACAGCGCATCCGGACCCTGATGGAGACAGCGGACCCGGGCACGGTGGGCCTGCGGATCGGCGTGCGTGCCCGGGGCTGTTCCGGTATGACCTACACTATGACTTTTGACAGCCGGGTCCAGCCGGCGGACGAGGTAATCCGGGAGAAGGGCGTGACAGTCATCGTGGACGCTGCGGCTGTCATGTTCCTGGCAGGCTCGCAGATGGATTACACGGATGACGGCCTGCAATCCTCCTTTGTGTTCCGCAATCCCAACGAAAAAGGCCGGTGCGGCTGTGGGGAAAGCTTCCAGGTTTGATGAAGACCGGCGATTTTGATTTTGACCTGCCGCCGGAGCGCATTGCGGCCGCGCCGGCCAGTCCGCGGGACAGCGCCCGCATGCTCTGCCTGCCGGCAGGGCAGCCGCTGCAGGACCGGCACGTGCGGGACCTGCCGGCCCTTCTGTGCCCCGACGACCTGCTGGTGTTCAATGACACGCGGGTCATTCCGGCCCGCCTGTCCGGAAAGCGCGGGGAGGCCAGGGTCGAGGTGACCCTGCACCGGCGGCTGGATGAACGCTGCTGGAAAGCCTTTGCCCGGCCTGCAAAACGGCTGAAAACAGGCGATACGGCAGTCTTTGCCGACGGGTTCAGTGCCGCTGTCACCGACCGGGACGGGGGCGAGGTGACCCTGTCCTTTTCCTGCGCCGGATCTGATCTTGTGAAAGCGCTGGAGCAACACGGCACCATGCCCCTGCCGCCCTATATTCCACGGCCACAGGGGCCGCAGAAAAGCGATACCGCGGACTACCAGACCGTGTTTTCCAGCCGGGAAGGGGCCGTGGCCGCGCCCACGGCGGGCCTCCACTTCACGCCGGAGCTTCTGGAAAAACTGGCGCAAAAAGGCATTCGCACCGCTCCCGTCACCCTGCATGTGGGGGCCGGAACCTTCCTGCCCGTGAAGACAGAGGATGTGCGTGACCACGTCATGCACAGCGAATACGGAGAAGTTCCGGCAGAAACGGCCCGGCGGGTGAACGAAACCCGCGCCCGGGGCGGCCGCATCGTGGCGGTGGGCACCACGTCCCTGCGTATCCTGGAAACAGCCGCGGGGGCCAGTGGCGCTGTTCACCCCTATGCCGGAGAGACGGATATCTTTATCCTGCCAGGATATGGCTTTCGCTGTGTGGACGTCCTGATGACCAATTTTCACCTGCCCCGTTCGACCCTGTTCATGCTGGTTTGCGCCTTTGCGGGAACAGAGCGGATCCGGGAGTTGTACGCCCATGCGATCCGGGAGAATTTCCGGTTTTTCTCGTACGGCGATGCCTGCCTGCTGGAGCGGAGCCAGCCATGATGCGCGCTGCCTTTCCCGTGTCACGGTTGACCCTGAGGATCCTGGCGGTGAACATGATCGCCCTGGTCCTGCTGGCGGGTGGCGTCCTGTATCTGGAGCGCTATCAGGACCAGCTGGTGCGGGCCGAGCGCCAGGCCCTGCTGAACCAGGCGCGCATTGTTGCGGCCGCACTGGCCGAGGGAACGGTGGTCCGCGGTCCGGCGGAAAGAAGCGAGATCGATCTGGACCTGGCCCGGCCCATGATCCGCCGTCTGGTGGAGGAAACAGACGCCCGTACAAGGTTGTTTCTGGAGGACGGAACGCTGGCGGTGGACAGCCGCATAATCGGCGAGGGGATCGAGGTCGAGCCCCTGCCGCCCCCCGAGACCAGGCGCCCCATGAATGCCTTTTACAGGGAACTGGGGGATGTGCTGGATTTCCTGCCCGGAACCCGCCGGTCCTTTCCCCTGTTCCAGGAAAGCCTGCTGCATGATATCCACCGGAACCCGGACCTGCGCCGGGCGCTGGATGGCGAGCCCGGAGCCTCTGTCTGGAAGCTGCGCGAGAACGGCCTGATGGTGACCGTGGCGGTTCCGGTCCAGCGTTACAAGAAGGTCCTGGGTGCGGTCCTTCTGTCCCGCGACGGGCGGTCCATCGCGCGGGCCCTGGGGGCCGTGCGCCAGGATATCCTGAAGGTCTCGCTGGGAGCGCTGGCCCTGACCACCCTTCTGTCCCTGTACCTGGGGCGGGCCATCGTCCGGCCCATCCGGGGGCTGGCCCATGCCGCCGACAGCGTGCGCCACGGCCTCAGCCGCCAGCAGACCATCCCGGACTATACTGCCCGCCGGGACGAGATCGGGGATCTGTCCCGGTCATTGCGCGAGATGACCGGGGCCCTGTGGGACCGCATGGATGCCATCGAACAGTTCGCCGCGGATGTGGCGCATGAACTCAAGAACCCCCTGTGTTCCCTGCGCAGTGCGGTGGAAACCGTAGGCCGGGTCCGGGATCCGGCGCGGCAGGAAAAGCTGCTGGAGATCATCGGCCACGATGTGCGGCGCATGGACCGCCTGATCAGCGATATCTCCAGCGCGTCCCGCCTGGACGCGGAGCTGAGCCGGGCGCAGTTTGCCCCTGTGGATATGGGTGACCTGCTGTCCGCCCTGGTGGATATCCACCAGGGAACGGGGGAGGAAGAAAAGGTCCCGGTGACTCTGGATATCCCGAAACGGCCCCTGAAGGTCACGGGCATGGAATCCCGGCTGATGCAGGTGTTCCGGAATCTGCTGCAGAACGCCGTGTCCTTTTCACCCCCTGGCGGCGGGGTGCGGATCTCGGGCCGTCTGTCCGCCGGTATGGCAGAAATCACTGTCGAGGACGACGGCCCCGGCATTATTCCCGGCAAGGAAGAGGCGATCTTTGAAAGGTTCTACACGGAACGCCCGGCGGGAGAGGAATTCGGTTCCCATTCGGGCCTCGGCCTCAGCATTTCCCGCCAGATCGTCGGGGCCCACGGCGGTACCATCCAGGCCCGCAACCGCACCGGGCCCGATGGTCAGGTGAAAGGGGCTGTGTTTACGGTCAGGATTCCGGACCCGGCCTGCGGGCCTCGGTCGGGATGACAACGATGGACTTTCGCAGAGTTCTCCCGGAATCCGGCTACATGCCCGGTTTTCTCCGTTTTTGCTGTTGCTGTGCCGGTTCTTCAAGGACGCCGCCGGGAACGCGGATCAGGTCCCGCTCATAATTCTGTATCTGGTATTCCACCTCAAGGTCAGGGGCCGGGGGTTTGTAGTTCAGGTCTGACCAGTGGTCGAGAACGGCCTGCAGATCAGCGCGACTGCCCTTGACAACAGCGCTGGCCAGATGCGTTTCAATAAGACGGGCGTTGACCGATATTTCCGCCAGTTGTTCACGCGTGGGAGTTTCGGTGCATTGCTGCCGCAGATCGTCCAGGGCAGCAGTAACATAGCTCCTGAGGGCTGTGCTGAAGCTTCTCAGGATAGATCCACGCCCTCCGGGAGGTGTGCGGTTCAGCGCGTTCGCCGGCTCATCCAGCGCATCCTGGAACTTTTTCGCCCATGAAAGCACAGCCTGGGCCTTTTTCATCAGTCCGGCCACCTGATCCGGACAGTCTTCCTCCGGGCATCCGCCGTTCTGGTAATCTTCCATCAGCCTGTCATGATTTTTTGTTTTTCCGTCCAGGGATTCTTTCAGGGTCTCAACCTGCCCCCGTGCGGTCCGGGCCCTTTCGGCGTAATACTCCGAATAATTCTCCGGATTACGCGGGAAGGTCGAGGTGACAGCATTCACCACCCAGCTCTGGGCCTGCCGAACCAGCTGAAAGGCCGTCTCCCTGATGGACGCACCTTCCCCGCCAAGTGTCTTGAGAAGGTCTGCGCATTTTTCAGGTGACAAAAGTTCTTTTTTTCCGGTGCATGCAGAAACGCTTCCCAGGGCGGCCATCCTGGCCATGACCTGGACAAGCCACCGGCGCGTATACGTTGCGGAAGAAGTGGAACCGGAAAGAGTATATTCGGGCATTTTTTTATTCCTCTGTGTCAAAACGATCCTCTTCTAGACCTTTTGCCATCAGGATACAACCGGCAGTTGCATGTTAGTTGCATATCCGGGGCAAAAAACAGGAAAAGGTTGTGGTTTCAGGTTTCTGTGTGCTGTTTTCTGTGCCGCCTCATTTGACCTTGGGGCGCCCCCCTCTCCCGCAAGGGAACCCGTCTGTCATGCCAGCGAAAGCTGGCATCCAGAAGTGCGTCCGCGCGCCGTGCGGGCCTGCCCCGGACTTGATCCGGGGCACGGCAGACTGGATCCCGGGTCAAGCCCGGGATGACGGGCAAAAGCACGAGGTTCGCCACAACCACCAGGAAATGATAACAAATGATAAGGTTTGCTTACACATTCGAAAAACAGTCCACTGCACTCCACCCGGCAGGGTGCAGTTAAAACCCCCAAAACCCCGGAAAGCCAGACAGGCACAGCATGCCCGGTGGTGGGATTACGGTGCAGTTACCGTGCAGTTATGGTGGGATTACAGTGCAACCGGTGCAGTTATGGAACGGCATCCCGGGACCGGGTTCGGCGCCTGTTGCATTCCCGGCTTTCCCTGTGTTATTGGACCCCCACGAAATACAGGAGGAAAACCGCGGTGGCACTGACAGGATATCACGGGCTCGAGGCCCGCTATGCCATCGCCCTGTTTGACCTGGCGCGGGAGCAGAATGCCCTGGACGCCGTGGAAAAGGATCTGTCCGCCCTTCTTGACCTGATTCGCTCCAGCCCTGACATGCAGGCCCTGACCAGAAGTCCCCTCATATCCCGCAAGGCCCGCGTCCAGGCCGTTGAGGCGGTGGCAAAACATGCCGGGCTTTCTGCCCTTGTCCGCTCGTTCCTGGGCGTTGTGGCCCGCGGCGGGCGTCTGGATGTCCTGCCTGCCATCATCCGGATCTTCCAGGCCATCCGGGCCGACCATGCGGGCGAAAAAACCGTGTCTGTGAAAACAGCGACGCCTCTCACTTCCGGTCAGGAAGCAAGGGTCCGGGAGACCCTGGAAAAATCACTGGGTGGCCGGGTCCGGCTGTCCACATCCGCCGATCCCGGCCTGCTGGGGGGCATGGTCGTGCAGACCGGATCCACGCTCATCGACACCTCGCTGCGCACCCGGTTGCAGCGTCTTGAACATACCATGAAAGGGACTGCCTGATGGACATCCGCGCCGCAGAAATCTCCAGGGTCATCAAGGACCAGATTGCCGGTTTTGTGGCCGGTGCCGAGGTATCGGAAGTGGGCCAGGTCCTCTCCGTCGGTGACGGCGTTGCCCGCGTGTTCGGCCTCGACAATGTACAGGCGGGGGAGATGGTGGAGTTCCCCGGCGGAATCAAGGGCATGGCCCTGAACCTGGAAGCGGACAACGTGGGCGTGGTGATCTTCGGCAACGACCGGGACATCAAGGAAGGCGATACGGTCAAACGCACCGGAAAGATCGTGGACGTACCCGTGGGCCGTGGCCTGCTGGGCCGTGTGGTGGATGGCCTCGGCAATCCCATCGATGGCAAGGGTCCGCTGAAAAACATCGAAATGCGCCGTGCCGAGGTCAAGGCTCCGGGCGTCATTCCGCGTAAATCAGTGCACGAGCCCACGCAGACGGGCCTCAAGGCCATCGACACACTGGTGCCCATCGGCCGTGGCCAGCGGGAGCTGATCATCGGCGACCGCCAGACTGGCAAGACAGCGGTGGCCATCGACACTATTCTCAACCAGAAGGCCGCCCACGCCGGCACGGACGAAAAGCAGAAACTGTACTGCATCTATGTGGCCATCGGGCAGAAGCGCTCGACCGTCGCCCAGATCGTCAAGACCCTGGAAGACGCCGGGGCCATGGACTACACCATCGTGGTAGCCGCCACGGCGTCCGATCCCGCGCCGCTGCAGTTCCTGGCGCCCTATACCGGCTGTGCCATGGGTGAATATTTCCGCGACAACGGCATGCACGCGCTGATCATCTATGACGATCTGTCCAAGCAGGCCGTGGCCTATCGCCAGATGTCCCTGCTGCTGCGCCGTCCGCCGGGCCGCGAGGCCTATCCCGGCGACGTGTTCTATCTCCACTCCCGCCTGCTGGAACGCGCTGCGAAAATGTCCGACGCCAAAGGCGCGGGCTCGCTGACCGCGCTGCCGGTGATCGAGACCCAGGCCGGCGACGTGTCCGCCTATATTCCCACCAACGTGATTTCCATCACCGACGGCCAGATCTTTCTGGAAACCAGCCTGTTCTACAAGGGCATCCGGCCGGCCATCAACGTGGGTATCTCGGTGTCGCGCGTAGGCTCGGCGGCGCAGATCAAGGCCATGAAACAGGTGGCGGGCTCGATCAAGCTCGAGTTGGCCCAGTACCGCGAGATGGCCGCCTTTGCCCAGTTTGCCTCGGACCTCGACGCGGCGACCCAGCGCCTGCTGAACCGCGGCGCGCGCCTGACCGAGCTTCTGAAACAGCCCCAGTTCTCCCCCCTGCCGGTGGAGGAACAGGTGGTGGCCATCTATGCCGGCACGCGCGGATATCTGGACAAGGTGAAGGTCGACGATGTGACCCGCTTCGAGGCCCGCCTGCTGTCCGACATGCGCGGCCGCGGTGCAGCGATCCTGAACGCCATCCGCACGGAAAAACAGCTGTCGAAAGAGACCGAGGAAAAACTGAAATCCTTCCTGGATGAGTTCGTGAAGGCGTGGGGGTGAAATGTGACCTTTGTGGTTTTCAATTCCGGGAGTGATCTGGGCAACCACCGGAGAGACTCTGGAAAAGCTTCTGGCCCGAAACCCGGCTGACGCTTCGGGCGGTCCACCTTCATGGGAATATTATATCAGGGAAAGCCTTGCCCATGGCGGGTCTTCCCTGCCACTCATTCCCTCTGGGTCTGGTGCCCGGAAAACTCCGGAGCTGTCTGTCACAGCCCTTGGCCTGTAGACACGTCCGTCCGGAAGCAATACTCCCGAATAGCCTTTCGGTTTGCCCATAGGCTGATCCCGGAAGCCACAGCCGCTCTGATAAAATCCCGCCGGTTTTATCAGGGAGGGTTTTATGGGACGGTCCGGATCATGGCTTGCAGCGGCGCTTTTCTGGCTTTCCGGGTGCGGGCCTGGTTCAGAAGACCGGCAGGGCGGTGGCGTTCCGGCCTCACGCAAAGAGCCCGGTCTGGAAGGCGAGCTTCCTTCGTACTGGTCTCCGTCCCGGCCGCCGGAAGGGATCCTGGCCGGGGAGTTTACCGCCACTGGCAGCCCGCCGCAGCGCTTTGACCTCTCTACCCTGCCTCAGTGCGCCTCTGGCCCCCTGTCTGCGTGGCGGGAAGATTCCGGCTATGCCAGCTCTTCCTCTGTCGATTGTCCCGCCCATCCGGTGGCCTCCGGAAAGCCTGCCCGTGTGGTCATCGTCCGTGTCCATGGCGATTACACAGGCAACGGGAACTGTCTCCAGCTGGCGCCGGGGACGCCCTTTGTCCTGGTAATCGGGGAGGGACAGGATACGGTCTCGATCATGCGCCGCGGGGCTGTCCAGACATATCCCGTGAGCTTTCTGTCCGCGCCTGAACAGGCCTGCCTGACCCGCTATGTCCCCAATTCTGACCTGCAGCGGTTTCTGGACCGGGTCGGGTATCCGGCCAGAAAACAGGCCCTGGAAAACGGGGATACTTCCTGGGAGACCAGCACCCTGCGCCTGGGGGCGGAGAACGGGAATTTCACCTGGTTCCCGGCGGCTGCGGCCCATGACATTGTCCAGTGGTATGAGCCGGCGCCGGGCTGTGTGCCGGGCGCAGAGCCTCCTGTTCCCGCAGGCCCTGTGACAGACTGGAATCCGGCAGCTGATCTCAATACGGTTCATTCCCGGTGCGCCTGGAACGTGTTCTCGTCCACGGACAGGTATCAGGCTCCCTGTGACGGTCGCTCTACTGTGAACGGACAGCCGCTGCAGGCTCCTGAACTGCAGCAGGTCAACGCGGACCTGGGACCGGACGGGATCAGTTTCAGACCTCTTTCTGAAGAACAGGCTGTCGGTGCCGGGATACGGCTGTGCAAGCTGTGGGGTACAGCTCCCTGACAGTTGTTCTCATGAGAACAGATCTCCCTGGGGGCTGCGGGTGTTGCGGCGGAAGTGATGCGTCGACAGGGACGGAAAGGGGCGGTCCAGGCCGTGCCGCTTCCTGAACATGCGGAACAGGTTGGCGACCTTGTCGGCGTGGGCGCCGGTGCCACGCATGCGGGATCCGAAGTCTGAATTGTTCAGCTTGCCATCCCTCACATCGCGCACATGGCCCAGGACCTTCGCGGCCCGCTGCGGGTAATTGTCCTCCATCCACCGGGTGAAAAGATCCTTCACCCCGTACGGCAGGCGCAGCATGGTGTAGTATGCGCTGTTGGCTCCCGCATCCGCGACGCTTTTCAGGATAGCCGGAATCTCGTGGTCCGTCAGCCCAGGCAGGACCGGGCCGACCATCACGTTGACCGGAATACCCTTGCCGGCCAAAGTCTCGATGGCTTTCAGACGCAGGGCGGGTTGCGAAGCCCGGGGCTCCATCTTCCGGGCCAGTTCCCGGTCCAGGGTGGTGACCGAGATGTTCACGCAGATCCCGTTCCACGCCGCCATGTCCTGGAAGATATCCGCATCCCGCAGGACCAGGGCGTTCTTGGTAATGATGGCGGCCGGGTTGCGAAAATCGCGCAGCACTTCCAGGCACGACCGCGTGATGGACAGCTTTTTCTCCAGCGGCTGATACGCGTCCGTTACGCCGCTCAGGGTAATGACTTTCGGCATCCATGATTTCGAGGCCAGCTCATGCTCCAGCAGCCGGGCCGCGTCTTCCTTGACGAAGATCCGGCTCTCGAAATCCACGCCGGCGGACAGGCCCAGATACTCGTGGGTTGGGCGGGCATAGCAGTAGATGCACCCGTGCTCGCACCCCCGGTAGGGATTGAGGGTCGCCTCCATCCCCACGTCCGGGCTGTCGTTGGTGGAGATGACCGAGCGGCTGGTGTCCCTGTGGATGCGCGTTTCCACCTGGATCCCGTCTTCCAGGTTTTCTTCCTGCGCCAGGATATCCAGGTATTCTCCGTCCACCGACCGGGCTTCTGTTTCATAGCGGCCCGCCGGGTTGAGATTGCTGCCCCGTCCGCGCAGCACGGGACATTTCGATTCATGATCCTGTGTCATGAATCAGACCATACACAAAACCAGGGAAATGTTCTAGTTTTGTTCTTTTTCTTGTCCTCCGGGGACATTCCCCGACCAGAACGGATCCGTATGGCGGCCCTGATAGGCATCGTCGATTTTCCGGATGGTTTCTGTCGCGTACGGATCCACTTTCAGAAGGATGGCGTCGATCTTGGCCTCGACCCGGTCATCGCCTTCCTTGGACTGGGGCGAACCCACGTGCAGCAGCATGGCCAGCCCCGCCACCTGCCAGATCAGCTGCAGGAATTCCGACTGCCAGTTTTCCAGCGTGTCGCGCAGCATCTCTACCGTATATCCGGACAGCTCCGGAGGCAGGCCCAGGGCCTGCTGTTCATCCAGATATGCAAACCATCCGAAGATCCAGTGCCCGGCCAGCGAGATCAGGAAAAACCCAGCGGTGACCCACAGAAATCCATAGTTCCTGAAAATGGAGTCTTTCACGGAATAACCCCTTTACTGTACTGATCCGGATTCACAGATACAGGTCTCTGCCATGGTGCGGCAGGGTCTCTGTGGAATTACCCTGGCGGGAGTACAGGGACGCAGAACCTCTTGAGTGGGAGGGAGACAGCTCCTAGGATCGGGTATGACTGAAAAACTGCTATTTCTTTTTCTGGTTATTTTCTGTGTCCCCGCAGCATTTGCAGCAGAGCCGCCGCCAACGGTCGTTGAGGCCAGTCCGGTGGCCACAGGGACGTTGGAGCGCACCCTGGAATCCGTGGGCACCCTCCTGGCTGATGAGTCCGTGGTGC
>JALYJY010000036.1 GCA_030775045.1 Pseudomonadota bacterium
CGCCAGGTCCGTGCGGGTGTCGGTCAGCACAACCTCGGCCGTGAATTCACGCCGGTCGGACAGGCCCACCCTGATCTCGTCCGCGCCCTTGATCACGTGGGCGTTGGTGACGATCAGTCCGTCCGCGGCCACGATGACACCGGATCCCAGAGAGTTCTGCACCCGCTCCCGCGTCAGGCCGCCGGGCAGGGACTGGCCGAAAAATTCGCGGAAGAACGGGTCGTTCATGAAGGGTGAGAACACCTGCTGGCGCACCACGCGCCGGGTGTAGATGTTCACCACTGCCGGCGCCACTGTCTTCACGATGGGGGAGAACGACATCGCAATCTGTTCCCGGCTGGCGGGAATGGCAGCTTCCTGCGCCAGTGCAGGGCCAGGAAGGGACAGAAGGGCGCAGACAAGAAACAGGACAGGAAAACGCGAAGTCATGGATATTCCTCTGATACCGGTATCCCTGTATCCTGCGGACTTGTGGCATTTTCAGGGTGTGTGGAGGCTGTCCCATGAAACGCATGCTTTTTCTTTCTGTTGTCCTGCTCTGCGCCTTTCCCGCTCTGGCGGCTGAATACCCCCGGGTATCCTTTGCCCTGTGGGGCCCGGGGAAACAGGTCTGGATCCCGCTGGGTGAATTCACAGACCTGGAAGGTCCCATGAAGGAGAGGAAAATCAACACGGAAGAAGGCTGGGAACCTGATCCGCTGGAAGGTTTGCCGGTCCATTACATCCGCAATGCCACGGAGGGGACAAAAACGGTCCTGCCGCACTGGGAACAGCCCGTAATCCTGCAGCCTGGAAAAAAGCCCCTGCCGCTGAAGAATATCCGGATGATCGAGGGAGAGGCCTGTGCGGCCGTGGAAGCCGGATTTTTGGGCGTTGCGGAGGGCCTGAAGCAGCCACAGGAAGGTTACGGTGTTGCGCTGGCTGTGGATGCTGCGCACGTGAAAGCAGCGGTTTTCCCGGTGGACCGGACGGTGCAGCTGAAGCCGGAGGAGCAGAAAACCCTCTGGCAGGTTCTGGATACCCTGATGCGCCAGCAGCTGGATGCGGAAATACCACGGGATGTGACAGTGGATTACATGAAAAGAAGTTTTGAGGGGAATCCCGCGGCAGAAGAAGAAGCTGCACAGGCCATGAAACTCTATGAAGGACTTGTCTCCGGCTCTCCGGAGCGGCGGCTTGAGCTGGGGCTGGCTCCTGGAGGCCCGGGGGAGGCCCCTGTCCTGTATGTCCGGGCGGGATGGTTTGTGGGCGACCGCCTCGGCTGGGCCATGGCTGTGGTTGTTCCGCAGGGACCGGACGGCTGGAATTTCGATGCGCTGAAGGTTCTGGACAGCCTGTCCGGTTTTTCTGACGGGGTAATCGGTTATTCCATGGACTATGACAATTTCAGCCACCTGGAGATGGTGGCCGTGATAGACGGAAGGACCTGGTGGCTGGTCTCCGGATCGCACAAGGAAGGGTCCTGGTATACGCTGCAGCAGCCGTTCATCTTTGATCCGGAGGGGACGGGACTGGCTGACTACGCTACGGGGTGTTGATGGAGAGAGAAGTCTTTCGTCCCAGGGATAGGTAACACCGGGTCACGTTCTCCCGCTTTTCTCCCCGGTTCGTTTTGCGAACCAGGGCTGCCTCCCGGCACTGGCCCTGGGGTTCGACCAGACCCAGGGTAAACCGGGCCGGATCAGCGGCCATGGCGGACAGAATGGCATTGCCGGCATAATAGTCCATTTTGCCCCGCTGTCCGGCCAGCCGCGCTTCCCATGCCTGGCTCAACCACAAGGCGGTTTCATCGTCCATGGCGCTGAACGTATAGACCAGCTGTCTTCTGTCTTTTTGCCTGGCGTTCGCAATGTGGTTCAGCGCCTTCACCAGCTCCCGTTTCCGGGGGCCAAACTGTTTGCTGATCAGTTCATTGATCTTTTTGATGTCCGGCGCAGGCCTGTCCATGCCCCACCTTGCATCCCTGCTTTCAAGGATAAAAGCCACGGCGGTTTCTGTCCTGCGTTCTGCAATATTTTCCCCGGGCTGTTTTTCCCTGATGGCCCGGACCAGACGGGAGAGGCGAAAGCGCGTGGCGGGCATGTCCATGGCGTCCGGAAGGGGCCCGCCCGCAACGACCAGATCCGCAGCCGCCTGGACTTCGTCCAGGGCCGTTTTCACTGATTCCCCATCAGGGTTCATATCCCGGGCATAGTCCTTCAGCTCGACGCCCCTGTTGCCTTTGATGCCGAACGCCACGCTCTGTTTCCGGACTTCCTGTTCTCTCTTCCGGCGTTTTCCATCTGTGTAGACCTCGATATATACCGGCGTCAGGTAATCCAGTCCGTATGTGCCATTGACGGACTGGCAGGCGGCGTCGGGGCTGTGGCGCAGATAGACTGCTGCGAAATCCCTTGCAAGTATCTCACGGTTTGTCTTTTTTTCCTCAGCAGTCTCCCCGGGAATTTTTTTATCGGGAGCCAGGGCTTTTGCGGCAGCCTCCGCCTCCTCGCGGTCGTGAGGGCCGATAAAATTGTAGTTACTGCCGTTCTGCTTGCCGTCCCCGGCAGTTTTCGCCATGAATGCCATGATGCCCTGGATAACCTGTTCCTGGTCACAGGCGGGCTTTTGTTCCCCGGCCGGAGCCGTGGCCAGAATCAGACTGGCGGAAAGTATTTGCAGGAGATACATCGATCCCATAGGATTTTCATATCACAGAATGGTTAAGAAATGGCTGAAGGATCTTCCGGAAATTTTGGGGATCTGCTGAAGCAACTTCTGCGGCAGCCGAAGAATGGACCTGACGAGGTTGTCCACAGGCTGCGCCTTCTGTGGAGAGGCTGGACAGAAAGCGGGAAGCCTGGGCGGGAACCGGGTATCCGTTAGCCCGTTAATGACACCCTCCTGTTCCTGGTGGATGAAAAAGGAAAGAGACACCGAATCCCGCTCCATCTGGATGAGGAGGCGTATGCAGATGGGATTTACAACCCCTATGACGCCCTGACCCTGATGGAAAGCTATGGAGCGATTCCCTCACCCATTTTCAGGGATCTGCTTCTGGAAGTTCTGAACGTGAAGGGACCCGGCAAAATGGAGTTGATGGAGGCCTGGAACCGGCAGGCCCCCGCAAATCTGAAACCGGCGAAAATTTCTGTCGCACCGCCGGGACCAAAAACATCAGCAGACCCTGTTCGGGCGAAAGTTTCCGAAAGTCAGCTTCGGACCTCCATGAGGCAGCACAGGGAAAAGAAAGGTTTGCAACCCCAGGGTTTTCGGGATCTGGTGCATGCAGCATGGGCCAGCTGGACAGGCCGGAAGAAGGAAACGGATCTTTTTATTGTTGTAGAAAGCAGGCGCCGGACCATTGATCTGACCCTTGAAAAGGGGGATTTCGCCGGACGGCAGTACTGCAACCTGGATGAGGCTCTTGTCCTTGTGGAAGAGGGCAAGGCCTCTCCCTCACCGCTTTTTGCCGACACTATCCTGCAGGTTGTGGGCCAGAAAGGACAGGCTGCCCCAGCTGTGGGAAAGGCTCCGCCGGCGTCGGCAATTCCCCAGCCTGTACGGTCACCAGTACGGACCAGAAAAAGGACAGATCCTGTAAAACGGCCTGTTCCGAAAGAGTACGGGCATCTGGTTACAACCCTTGAAGAAGCTACCCGCTTCGTCCTGCAGGATGGTGACAGTGTCTGGGCGTTCAAAAAAGGAGTCCCTGAACCTGCTGGCGGCGAAATCCGTCTGGTAGCACTGACAGAGTTTGCCGATATGGATCTTGGCAAACCATCGCGGAATGGTGATATCAGGCTTTCATATCTTCCTCTGTACACGCTGAAAACCCCGGCAACATATTTTCGGGGGAAAAATGATACTGAAATGATGAAAGGTCAGGCCCTGCAGGCCGCATGGTGGCTGGCTGATGCGAGGGAAACCTTTGGCCCGAACAACATCCCGATGGATCGAACATGGGGAAATCCTGGATTTTCATTCCAGAAGGTATTGGCGGACCGTATGAGAGAAATTCTCCATATCGCCAGAAGCCGCATAACCAGTGCGAAGTACAAATCTGTTGCCAGGGTGCCTGTACAGGGGACTACAGCACCCGCTGAAAGCCAAAAGATTAGTGCAGGTGCTTCTCATTTCCCTGCAACAGATTTACATCTCGCCCGAACAAAAAATGCGGGCGAGATCGTCCACCAGCGGACCACTGGCCCTGTGGAGGGAACTGCTTTGGCCTTGTCCGCCGGAACGCCTGCGCCGGTCAAGACAGGGCAGGCAGCCCTGGTGCAGCCCCTTGCAGGGCCAGTTGCTGCCCCTGGTCCCAGGGAGGGGCCTGTTCCTGCTGTGAAAATGCTCTCCGTTCCTCCTGGATATTCTGTCATGCCTTATGTCGAGGCAGCTGCTTTTGCCCTGCGGGTTGCTGACGGTTCATTGGGGCTGGTCTGGACCATTGACAGTAAAAACCTGGAAAAAGTTCTGAAGAATCATACGCGCGGGAAACTGGGTTTCGTTATCAGAGGTATCCAGCCTGCTGCGGTAGTATCTTTTGACGGCCTGCTTCCGGATGCAGCCAATAATGAGAGGCTTATTCGTCTGGCAGGTCTGACAACAGGCCAGCTTGAGGCCCTCCTTGCTGTTTTTCCGCGGCGCAAGTCACCGGGAGCTGAATTTGACAGCTGGTGTATTCTGAAAGCTGCATACTTCCTCTGCCTCGCCCGGGATCGTTTTGGCCCGGACAACATTCCCGATATCCAGGCAGAATGCAGGGACCTGCGTGGACGGAATTTCTACCTCTGTTACGGTGATAAACTGAAACGCATCATGCTGAGCGCGCAGCGTCTTGAAAGGAACAGCGGGCAGAAAACAGCAGTCCGTTCCCTGATCGCCTGACATGCTTTGTCCTGTTTACCTCCTGTTAAGGCTTCATGTCCTAAAACAGAGGTGTCAAAGGGAGTATGTGTCATGGCGTTGAGTCGCAGCGACGTGGTTGAGGCAGCAAAATCCATGGGATTGGATTGTCCACGCATCCAGATCGGAAGGCTGTCCGGCCCACCGGAGGCCTTTCTTGCTGCAGTATCTGAAGAAAAAAGGGCAGGGGACAATATGCCCGGGGTCCGCGTTCCTTCCGGTCCTGCTCCCTGACTTTCGTCTGGTATACCTTGGTTATGCCTGTATCGGGTTAAGCCTGATGCCTGCTGGATCCTGTCACGGCAGAACATTACAGAAAAGGTCCTTCTGAACCCGGAGGACCGGAATGAAAACATCTGTCAGCCTTCGCATCGGACTTTTTATCCTGGGCAATCTGGCGGCAGTATCCATCCCCAATTCCTGCGGCGATGCCCGGGAGCGCATGGCCGTCCGGGATGCAGATCTGGCCAGGTACAGGAGACAGCCTGTACAGCGGCCTGTTGCAAGGGTCCAGTCAGGCCCGGAGTGTCTGTGCTCCTGGCCGCGGGGGGTCTCTGCCACTGTGGCGCCTGCTGCCGCGCCCAGATAGTCAGATTATGCAGTCTTTTCCGAACTGGCGGCGGAAGAGGGTGAGGGCGGCCTGTTTTGAGGATTCGCCTGCGCTGGTCATGGTGGCATGCTCCAGCACGAAGGGCGCGATGCCCGCATCCCATAGTCCGTAAGCAGCCGCCAGAACGCAGGCGTCAGTGTCACAGCCGCACAGATGAACCTGCGTTATGCCTTGGGTCTGCAGGGCCTCGATCACGCCTGTGCCGTGCAGTCCATAGCCGGATTTTGAAAACACCTGCATATGGGGCGGGGGCGCGAAGGCTAGGTCGGTTTCCGGTGACTGGCGCACGCGCCGGAATCCCAGGCGCTGCTCGTACAGGGGCCGGGTGTTGATAAAGCGGGTGGCATACAGATGTTCATACCGGTCAAACAGGACCTCGATCCGCCTGGGCAGTTCCTCCATGCCCCGGTCGACAAAGCCTTTCTGCAGGTCGATCACCAGAAGGGCGGGAGAGGACATGGGCTGCCTGTAACGCTACGGTAAAAATGATGGTTTTTCCGGCGTTGGCGGCTTTGCGGAAGAAGAGGCGCACTTCCTCGAAATCACCCCAGGGGCCGTCGGGGATCTCGTCCTCTTCGTCGTCGTCGAAAGAGCCGTCAAAGGTGGCGGCATGGCGTTTCCGGAATTCGTCTTCCGGGCTGGCCTCCAGCGCTGTGGCCACGGCGGGCACGTCTTCGGCCTTGCACAAACGGATGTAGTAATCATCGTCCGCGGTGTCGAAATTCTCTCCGCCGAAAAGGCCTGGTTCAGGGGAAAGGTTCCGGCGTCGAAGTCGCACTCGTTACTGTCGTCTTCCGTCAGGCTGCGGTGCAGGTCTTCCCAGGCCTTGTGCGTATCCAGTTTCCAGGAATCATGGATCTCCTTTTCAAAGGCGTTTTCCACCAGCGCGTGCCGCTCACCCTCCGGCACCTGGCGGAGCTTTTTGACCTGTCCCTCATCCAGGGCATAATGAACATCCCAGGCGCATGGTTTAACCCTCCACCCGCTCGAACCGGGGCAGGATTTTGCCGTCGACGATCACGTTTTCACGGAACATGGCCAGTGGCCGGACCCAGATCTTCTGGTCGCCATAGAGGGCTTTGTAAACCACCAGTTCTTCTTCGGTTTCCGTGTGCTGCGCCAGGTGCAGGACTTCGTACTCCTGCCCCTTGTAGTGACGGTATTTTCCGGGGGAAATTTTCATTTTTGCCTTTATTCGAAATTCAGTCTGCACATTTTAAACAATCAGGTTTTTACCGCAGAGTTTCGGCAGAATCCATATTTCCTGCCCTGACATGGGCTTATTTCAGGAAAAACCAGTCTGGCTGAAAGTATTCCGGTAAAATAGATTACAGGCTTGAAAATCTTTTTTGTACAGATTGGTCAGGACATGTCTGATAAAATCCTCCTTTCTGGAGCTGTCGAAAGTTTCGGCGCTGTGCTCCATGCCTCTAGATTGCGGGCAGAATGGACACCGGGCGATTTTGCAGATCAGATCTATATAACTTTAAAGTCCTGGGAAGACAGAGGTCAGGCACCCCTGGAAAACGCGCTTTATTTTCAGTCCAAGGCTGGAAAACTGCTGTGCAGGGTGGATCTGACCCTTGAAGCAGGGAGGGGGAGGGTAAAACCGGAGCATGCAGTTTGCAGGCTGCTATAATGCTTGTTGAGAACGATTTTCTGCCTTCGCCAGCTCTTGCTGGTCTTTTCGTGGCAGCTCTGCCCCTGGAAGAGGCTGACAGGAACAGGCTGCTGGATTTGTATCGCAGGCAAGATGTTCAGCCTGTTCCCCCTTCTGCCCTGCAGGATGAAAGCCCTGTCCTTGTCCAGCCTGTTCAAAGCCCCAGAACGGACAGGGACAAACGCTTCATGACTTATGATGAAGCTGCTGCCTTTGCTTTAAGCGACAGGTTTTCTGAACCCGGGCAGGAACAGAAACAAAAAGTCTGGGCCATTGGCGGGGAAGCGCTGGAAAGCGTCAAGAAAAAGGGTGCTCGCCTTAAACTGCGACATGTTCTTGAAGGGATAAAGCCGGTATCCGGGGCACATTTTGCAGGATTACCCTTAGAAAGGCCTCATCCAAAAGGATGGATACGGCTGGCCGGGCTGACTCTGGAAGAGATAAAAAAAATCAGAAGGGTTTTTCTGCCAGAGAAATATTTGCCCGGCGGGGAGGTTTCGAATTGGTTCTATGTTGTGAAAACAGCATTCTATCTTCGCAGTGCCAAGGACACTTTCGGTTCGGACAGAATGCCGGATATCTCCCCACAATATGACCACTTGCAGGGACTGGAGTTTTACATCGCGTACAGCCAGTGTATGGAAGAGCTTGTTATGGGCCGCAAGAAAAAGATCTCCGTGGCCAAACGCTGGGGAGGGCTTGTTCCAGGAGTGAGGGGTTAGGGCCTCAATTCCTCAACGGCTTGCCGGTGTCCAGCATGTGTTCGATGCGGCGCAGGGTGCCGTCGTGGCAGACGAGGCGGATGAAGCTGTCTTTCTCCAGATCCAGCAGGGTCTGTTCGGACAGCACCTGCGTGATGTCGGTGTTGCCGCCGCTGAGAACTTCCGCCAGGTGGTTGGTCACCACCACGTCGTAGGGAGTCGCCTTGCCCTGTTTGGCGAAGCCGTCCACGGCCATCTGCAGCGCCAGTTTCGCCGACGGGCCGGGGAGGCGGATTTCGCCGGGCTGCGGCGGCATGTAACCCTTTGCCAGCTCCAGTGCTTTGGCTTTTGCATCGGCCAGCTGGCGGTCGCGGTTCATGGTGATGCCATCGGTCGAGCGCAGGATCAGAAGGTCGTGCGCCTCGGCCGCCGACCTGGCCACTTTCGCTGTGCTGATGTTTTCAAAAGCTGTCGCAACGGGAGGCATGGGTCCGCCCGGGCGCTTTTTGTTGGCCGCGTGGCGCAGCAGCATTTCCTTGCACCCGCCCCAGCCGGGGATGACGCCTACGCCCACCTCGACCAGGCCTGTGTAGGTTTCCGCGTGGGCCTGTACCGCGTCTGAGTGCAGCAACAGCTCGCACCCGCCGCCCAGCGCCATGCCCGACGGGGCGCTGACCACGGGGAAGGGCGCATATTTCAGCGCCATCCAGGTTTCCTGACCCTCGGAGATCAACTGCTCCACCGCCGGGTACAGCGCCACGTTCAGGGCGAACAGCGCCAGACCCAGATTGGCGCCGACGGAGAAATTCTCGCTCTCGTTATAGATCACCAGCGCCCTGTAATCGCCCTTGCCATCGCCGATGGTGTCGATGGCGGTGCGGGCCATGGCGAAGATCTGGTCGTCGATGGAGTTCATTTTTGACGTGAATTCCAGGCACAGAACTCCGTCGCCAATGTCCCACAGGCTGGCCGAGCCATTCTTCGCCACCGGCTTGCTGTGGCGCTTCAGATCGGACAGCAGCAGCACGCCGTCCGGCCGCTTTACAGGCGCATAGTCGCCTTTCACCGTCATGGATTCCAGCTGGCCTTTCTCCACGCGATAGAAGGGCCGGCCCGCAGCAATTTTCAGCATGGTGGGGAGGGGTTTACCTTCTTTCTGCAGGCGCTCGGCCAGCCAGGCGGTGCCCAGCTGATCCATCATCTCGAACGGGCCGGCTTTCCAGTTGAATCCCAGACGCATGGCCTCGTCCACCGCGGTGATGGTATCGGCGATCTGCGGTACCAGATCGGCAGCGTAGGACAGGGTCTGGCTGAGCACCGCCCACGCAAATTTTCCGCCCTTGTCCGGGTGTTCCACCACCGCGCGCAGGCCCTTTTTGCCGGCTTCGGCGCTTTCCAGAACAGGCTTGCCGCTGGGGCCCCAGGCGCCGGTTTTCAGGTTGACGGACTCTTTGGTTTTCGTGCCGTCGGTGGCCACGTTCAGGCGATAGAATCCGCCCTTGCCCTTGCGGCCTGTGTATCCTTCCGCGATCAGTTTATCCAGCAGCGGCCAGTCGCGGGAAATCTTCAGATAGGCGTCGTCTTTGGGCAACGTGGCAGACATACTGGCCTTGACGCGGGGCAGCAGATCGAGCCCGATCAGGCCCGACAGGCCGAACACGCCGGTCTTTGGAATGCCAAAGGGCTTGCCGGACACCGCGTCGGCTTCCTCCACGCTCAAGCCCAAATCCAGCGCCGCGTTGAACGAGGCCTGCATCCAGAACATGCCGATGCGGTTGGCGATAAAGCCTGGCGTGTCCTTGCACGGCACCACGCCCTTACCCAGCATGCAGTCGGCAAAGTTCGTGATGACAGTCACAGCGTCGGTGCGGGTTTTCTCGCCGGCGACAATCTCCAGCAGGCGCATGTACCGCGGCGGGTTGAAAAAGTGGGTGATGAGAAAATCCTGCGCAAACGCCTTTGATTGGCCTTCCGTCAGAATGTGCAGGGGAATGGTCGAGGTGTTGGAGGAGATTATGGAACCCTTTTTCCGCACCGGGTCGATGCGTTTGTACAGGTCGGATTTGATCTGCGGATTTTCCAGCACAGCCTCGACGATCCAGTCCACATCGGCGAGGGTTTTCAGGTCGTCCTCCAGATTGCCGGGCGTGACCAGTTTCGCGTTTTTCGGATGCATGAACGGGGCCGGATCGGTCTTGAGCATTTTCTCGATGGCCGTGCGGGCCAGACGGCTGCGATCGGGCGAGCCGGCGGCTTTCTGGTCGTCGGGCACAATGTCCAGCAGGTGCACCGGCACGCCCGCATTGGCAAAGTGGGCCGCAATCGCACTGCCCATCACACCGGAACCGATGACTGCGACGCGCTGGATGGTCATGGGAGAACTCCTGAAATTGATGATACATGATGGTACAGGGCCTGTAACATCTTATACCCGTGCCAGTGCTGGCTGAAAGGATCTGATGTTACAAAACATGCGAATTTTGTAACATCAGGGGAAGTATCCTTTAATGTCCGGATGTCAGTCATGCTGTGACATCTACTTTTCCCGCCAGGCATGGGGTTGAGGCCTTGATGTCCAGAATTTTGCGTTTTTCTGGGCATCAGGCTTCTTCCCCTGTGGGAATCTGCATAACCCCATCTGTCATCCCCACCTGCGCTGGGGATGACAGATGGGGGCGCAGGACTTGCGCAAGGTTTTCCCGAGGGGGAGGTAAAAGAGTGATTTTTTGCCATACTTAAGCCCCCCTCAAAAAACACCTGCACCATATATAGGAAAATAGTCACTTTGTCAAGGGCGGGCGATACAGTGTTTTTTCAGGCGGACGAGGCCAGGAAGACGTATTCGGGCCTTGACCTGATCCGCCAACGGGCCAATAACAGTGGGTCTTTGACAGGTCAGGATCAGGTGATGTTTTCGCTGTTCGAGCGGTTTGTGGCTTTCCGGTATCTGCGTGCGCGGCGGCAGGAAGGATTTGTGTCGGTCATTGCGTGGTTCTCGTTCCTGGGAATTATGCTGGGCGTGGCTACGCTGATCATCGTCATGTCTGTCATGAACGGCTTCCGGCAGGAGCTTCTGGGCCGGATCCTGGGTCTGAACGGCCATGTCAATGTTTATGCAGCCAGTGGCGGTCCGCTGCCGGATTTTGATCCACTGGCCAGCCAGCTGCGCCTGATGCAGGGCGTGAAATCCGTCACGCCGGTGATCGAGGGACAGGTGCTGGTCACAGCTCCCGGCGGAGCTTCGGGAGCACTGGTCCGGGGTGTCAGGCCCGAAGACCTGAAGGCCCGGCCCACCCTGGCGGGGCATCTTGTGGCGGGATCGCTTGACGGTTTCGAGGGTATGAAAGTGGTGATCGGTGCCCGCATGGCCGATCGGCTGAGCCTGAAACCGGGCGATGTCCTGCCGGTCATCAGTCCGCGGACAACGCCCGGTCCCTTTGGCATGCAGCCCCGCATGGCCAGCTATGAAGTGGCAGCTGTCTTTGATATCGGCATGTTCGAGTATGACAACGTCTATGTCTTCATGCCCCTGGATGCGGCGCAGGCCCTGTTCCGGGTCCCAGCTGCGGTGACGTCGCTGGAAGTGATGATCGAAAATCCGGTCTTTCCGCTGGAGATGCGCAGAACCCTGTCCAAAGCGGTGGGGGAGGGCGTCCGGGTCCTCAGCTGGCAGGATACCAACAGCAGCTTTTTCTCGGCCCTGCAGGTGGAACGCAACGTCATGTTCCTGATCCTGAGCCTGATCATCCTGGTGGCCGCCTTCAACATCATTTCCAGCATGATCATGCTGGTCAAGGACAAGGGCAAGGATATCGCCATCCTGCGCACCATGGGGGCGACCCGGGGCATGATCATGCGCATCTTTTTTCTGAGCGGCGCCAGCATCGGATTCCTGGGGACTGCCGTGGGCCTGGTGATCGGGATCCTGTTTGCAGAGAATATTGAGGCCATCCGCCAGGGGCTGCAGTCCCTGACCGGGTGGCAGCTGTTCCCGGCCGATGTCTATTTCCTGACCCACCTGCCGGCAGAAGTGGACTATGGCGAGGTGGCGCGGGTCGTCCTGATGGCCCTGGCGCTGTCGTTTGGTGCCACACTGTACCCCTCGTGGCGGGCGGCGCGCCTGGATCCGGTGGAGGCCCTGCGCTATGAATAACCAGGTTCCGGTCCTGAGACTGAGCGGCGTTGTGCGGACCTATGAACAGGCCGGGACGCGGCTGGAAATCCTGCGCGGAATCTCCCTGTCCGTCCATGCGGGCGAACTGGTGGCTCTGGTAGGGCCGTCCGGATCGGGCAAATCCACCCTGCTGCATGTGGCGGGACTTCTGGAACGGCCGGACGGAGGCGATGTTCTGGTTCATGGCCAGCGGGCCGGAACCCTGTCCGATAACGAGAGGACGGCCCTGCGCCGCCGCTCGCTGGGGTTTGTCTACCAGTTCCATCACCTGCTGCCGGAATTTTCGGCCCTGGAAAATGTTGTGCTGCCCCAGCTGGTTGACGGATCGTCCCGCGGCAAGGCGGAGAAAAGGGCCCGGGATCTTCTGGCCATGGTCGGGTTGTCGCAGCGGACCACCCACCGTCCCGCGCACCTGTCGGGGGGGGAGCAGCAGCGGGCCGCCATTGCCCGTGCGCTGGCGAACCGGCCCCAGGTGCTGATCGCTGACGAGCCCACGGGCAACCTGGATCACCAGACGTCGCTGACGGTGTTTGACATGCTGGTCCGGATGGTGCGGGAAAGCCGCGTCGGCGCCCTGATCGCCACCCATAACCTGGAGCTGGCCTCGCGCATGGACCGGGTGCTGGAGCTGCGTGACGGGCAGCTGGTCCAGGGCCCCGGATGACCGGCGAGCTCCACGGCATTGCCGGGACATACATCCGGACAGAAGTTCTTTCCGGGGTTTTGCTGCTTCTGGCCACGGCGCTGGCCTTGGTTGCAGCCAATTCGGATTTCAGGCCGGTGTACCAGGCCTGGCTCGATGCGCCGCTTGGCCTGGGGGCGGGGGAGTTCCGGCTCCACAAGCCCCTGTTGCTGTGGATCAACGACGGCCTGATGGCTGTGTTTTTCCTTCTGGTGGGGCTGGAAATCAGACGGGAATTCACACAGGGAGAGCTCTCATCCCCGCGCAAGGCTGTCCTGCCCGTTGCTGCAGCCCTGGGCGGGATGATCATGCCGGCCCTGATCTATATGGCGATCAGCCGGGACATGCCGGACGTCGCGCACGGATGGGCCATCCCGGTGGCGACGGATATCGCTTTTGCCCTGGGGATCCTCGCCCTTGCGGGCCGGCGTGTTCCGCCTTCGCTCCGGCTGTTCCTGCTGGCCCTGGCCATCATGGACGATCTGGGCGCCATTGTGATCATCGCCCTGTTCTATTCCCATGATCTGGCGGCGCTTCCATTGGTCCTGGCGTCAGGTGTGATGCTGGCCATGGTCCTGATGAACCGGGGCGGGATCAGCCGTTTGTGGCCCTATCTGGTGATGGGTGCTATGCTGTGGGTCTGTGTCCTGAAATCCGGAATCCATACCACGCTGGCGGGCGTTATCCTGGCCATGACCATTCCCGCGGGAAAGATGGAAAGGCTGGAGGCGCGCCTTCACGCTCCGGTGTCGTACATGATCCTGCCCCTGTTTGCCTTTGCAAACGCCGGGGTTCCCCTGGAAGGGGTTGCGCTGGCCAGTGTCCTGCAGCCCCTGCCTCTGGGCATTGCCTTGGGCCTGTTTCTGGGAAAACAGGCCGGCGTATTCCTGTCGGCATGGATGACGGTGCGGTTCAATATCGCAAGGCTTCCGGCCGGCGCGTCCTGGAGGCAGCTGTACGGAGCAGCCATCCTGACCGGCATCGGTTTTACCATGAGCCTGTTCATCGGGATGCTGGCCTTTGACGATGGGCAGCATGTCGATGCGATGCGCCTGGGTGTCCTGACAGGGTCCCTGCTGTCGGCGGTTGTCGGGTTCCTGTGGCTGCGCCTGTGCCCGTCTCCGCCGGAAAAAGCCTGAGCGTTGGCAAGCGGGAACTTTGAGGTTATAGTCACGCCCCGTCGTCCAGTTCAGGGAAAGTCATTCCATGCCGGCTATCAGTCACGATCTTGTCAGTTTTGTCCCGTTCCTGCTGATCTTTGTGGTGTTCTGGGTCCTGCTGATCCGGCCCCAGCAGAGGAAACTGAAGGAGCACCAGAAGATGCTGGCTGCCCTGCGCCGGGGGGACAGGATTGTCACTGGCGGCGGGATCGTGGGCCAGATTGTGAAGATCGATGCCGGTGACGAGATGACGGTGGAAATTGCCGAGAATGTCAGGGTGAAGGTCCTGCGGTCAACGGTCGCCTCGACCCTTGCAAAGCCGGAGCCTGTGCCGGCGAAGACCGATAACGGGAAGGCAGAATAACAGGCATGTTCAATATTCCGCGCTGGAAGATTGTCCTGGTGACCGTCGCCTGTCTGGTGGCAGTGCTTTTTTTTCTGCCCAACCTGCTGGGGGAAAAATGGGCCGGAGGCGTTTCCTGGCTTCCCTCCCAGACTGTGAACCTGGGGCTTGATCTCCAGGGCGGGTCGCACCTGTTGCTGGAGGTGAAAACGGATGTTGCCATCCAGGAATACACAGCCTCCTTTTCCGACATGGTCCGGGCGGAACTGCGCAAGGAAAAGATCGGCTACACGTCCCTCTCATCCACGCAGGGCGTCCTGAATGCCGTCATCCGCGACCCGGGGGAAGCAGCCCGGGCCATGACGGTGATCCGGGGGCTTGATCCGGGTCTTGAGATCTCTGACGCCGGAAACGGGCAGATCAGGGTTCGTCTGGGCGATGTGGCCCGGCAGGAGCGGGCCCGGCGCATTGTGGATGAATCGGTGGAGATTGTCCGCCGCCGTGTGGATGCCCTGGGAACCCGGGAACCTGCCATCCAGCGCCAGGGGGAAAACCGCATCGTGGTCCAGGTGCCGGGTCTGCGGGATCCTGCACAGCTTCGGGAAATTCTCAGCAAGACCGCGAAGCTCTATTTCCGGCTGGTGGACGAGGCGGCCACACCGGGATCAGTGGCATCAGCCAGCTCTGAATGGCTGCCTATGGCGGATATGCCCGGCCAGAAACTGGCTGTCCGGAAACAGTCCATCCTGACCGGTGAAAACCTGGTGGATGCCCAGCCGGGATTCCAGGACGGGGCTCCTGTTGTGACTTTCCGCTTTGACACTCCCGGTGGACGGAGATTTGCCGAGGTGACGACCCAGAACGTGGGAAAACCCTTTGCCATCGTCCTGGACGGAAAGATCATCAGCGCCCCTGTGATCCGTGAGCCCATTACGGGCGGCAGCGGGGTGATCTCGGGTCGCTTTACGGTGCAGGAAGCCCAGAACCTGTCGGTGCTGCTGCGGGCCGGTGCTTTGCCTGCTCCCCTGACAATCCTGGAGGAAAGAACCGTCGGACCAGGTCTGGGAGAGGATTCCATCAGGGCAGGGACCATTGCCAGCCTGGTGGGTCTGGTTCTGGTGGTCGGTTTCATGCTTGTGGTCTACGGATTTTTCGGGTTCCTGGCGGATATTGCCCTGATCCTGAACCTGCTGGTGATGTTTGCCATCCTGTCCATGTTCCAGGCCACGCTGACCCTGCCCGGTATTGCCGGTATAGTGCTGACCATGGGTATGGCCGTGGATGCGAACGTCCTGATCTTCGAGCGTATGCGGGAGGAGGCCCGGCTGGGCCGTTCTGTCATGGCGTCCGTGGATGCCGGGTATACCAATGCCCTGTCCGCGATCCTGGACAGCAATATTACCACCCTGATTGCCGCCGCCGTCCTGTTCAGCCTGGGAACGGGCCCTGTGCGCGGCTTTGCCGTGACCCTGACCGTGGGGCTTCTGGCTTCCATGTTCACGGCCATCATGGTGACCCGCATCATGATTGTGGCCTGGGTCCGCTGGCGCAGGCCAAAAAATCTTCCCCTGTGAACTGAAAGAGGGTATGTTCACAAAAGGGGCAGGGCCTTTGTCTGTAACGGCGGGGCCTGTTCCAGAGGGGGTGGAGCAGGGGCATGGCGTTAGCTGAACTTCAGTTTTCTGACGTATATATCCGTCTGGATGAAGAGGCAGGTTCCCTGTACAGGCCGCTGGATGCGGGCCCGATGGGACTTGGTACCGGCATCCTGCCCGTTCTGCCCAGGTACGAGCCTGACCTGCAGGTCCTGCGCAAGCAGGTCCTTGACGAAGGCATCGAGGATGGAAGTCTGACGTACGAGGGCATGCCCATGCGTGTCTCCCGCCAGGCGATGGCCAATGACGAGATCTGGGCCTGCCTGCGGCGTATAAGGAAAAGGTCCCCACGCTGGAGG
>JALYJY010000037.1:0-2527 GCA_030775045.1 Pseudomonadota bacterium
GCGACGTTCTTCGCGGCGAACCACTTCAGGACGGGGGGTGGATTTATCGGGGGTGGAGGGGACTGCTGCGGCTGCCGGCACACGTGACTGCAAGGCGGACCAGGCGGACTCATACCTGTCACTCAGTCTTTTCAGTTTTTCCGGAGAAGCATCCTGTGGGGGAAAGGCAGCCCATTCGCTCAGCAGACGCATCTTTTCAGAAATGACAAACAGCCCGTTTGCAATCATCTGCGCTATTTTTCTGATATCCGGCATGATTGCCATCAAATCCCGGGACGGCAGCCTCTTACCCTCGAACAGACTTTTGAATTCAAGGAAAAGCATCTGGCTTTGCGTCGGACTTCTTTTGTCAGACAAAAACCAGTCCCAGACAGAATTGCGTGGAAGCCGGGTTTCATTTCCTTCCGGAGAGAAAAGAGCGTAATGCCCGTGAGAACCGGAAGGCCCGGATCTTGCAAACTCCATCAGAAGCGCCCTGATCCATTTGTCATGATCGCCGGATAGCGGACTTTTTGAGAGCGGAGAACCCAGTCTGCCCTGAACAAGGAAAACTGCATCATCCCGCAGGCATCGCAAGGCCAAAGACAGAAAGAAAAGTGAGAAATTGCTGCGGGAGGCAGAATCTGTAAACGTATCATCAAAACTTTTTGCAAATGCTCCAAAGGGCCCCTGCTGAACGGTATCGTCTCTTTTTCCGGTCCACCGGGAAGCCGGAAGATGGCCCGGTATTCGCGGCGCAGCTTCAGCCCATACGCCTTCAAGATCCGTCACGCGCTTCTGTACCTCTGGCGGAAAGGGATCTTCTGTGGTCCAGCTGCCGTCACGGAGGCCAGATTTGGGTCCCGGCGGGGAGTCGAAAAAACCCGGTTCCGGATGGCTGTCCATCCATTTCCGCACCATAAACACCAGATGCAGGGCTTCTTTCAGATGGCCGAAAAGTTGCTCTGACGGTAAAAAATCCCCGGAAACCAGTTTCTCCGCGGCGTGATGCTGGTCTGTTCTTCCGGTCTTCCAGGACCACAGCGGATATTTTTTTCCTGAAGATCCCGCGATATAAACTTTCTGGCCATGGAATATATCAAGGTCAGTTGCTTCCGGATCCACAATTTTGTTCTCTTGCGCAGCGATCAGGATCCAGAGACCATCGACAGACAGGCCGTCCGGGGTCATTCCTTCCAGAATTCCTGCAGTCCTGTCTCTTGTTGTCCTGCCCATGGCAACAGACATAAGGATACCCATGAATATAATGGGATCCAGCCCTGTCTTACTGGTATCTTCTATCAGATAGATCAGATTTTCGCCAAATGCCTGGAAAGGTGACCCGGCTTTCGTCCCTACCACTAAGGTATTTTCAGGTTTTTCGAGACTCACAGCATCACCGCCCGCAAAATCATGACAGGATCAGAAAATCCCATCCTGCCCGGTGGTTTTAGTTGCAGCAAGAAAAAGTCCGCCTTGCGGGCGGGCTTTCAGGCGGTAAAGAAAGATTCTCTGTCAGCGTTTTTTCAGGGCGCGGTCGATGGCTGCTGTATAGGTTTCATAAGGCCTGGTGCCTGAGATTCGCTCGGTTCCCTGGATGAACAGGGTGGGGGTGGAGTCAACTTTCAGGCCGGTTTCGGCGTCCAGGCGCATCTGTGCGATCTGTTTTTCCAGGGCCTTGTCCGACAGGCACTGGTCATACTGCTGTGGCGACACTCCTGCCAGGGCGCCCAGCTGCTGCAGGGCCTTGAGGGGATCGTCCGCCATGGCCCATTTTTCCTGGTTCCTGAACAGCAGGTCCAGCAGGCCGAAATAGCGTGTCTGGTCAGCACAGCGGGCCAGTATGGCCGCGTTCAGGGCGTACTGGTCAAAGGGAAAGTCCCGGAACACGAAGCGGACCTTGCCTGTGGCGATGTATTCATTCTTCAGGCGGGGCAGGACATCCCTGTGAAAGGCCGCGCAGTGGGAGCAGGTGAGGGAGGCGTATTCGATAATTGTGACAGGGGCATCCGGATTGCCAAGAACGCGGTCATCGGGCTGGACGGCCGTCAACGGGACGCTGTCTTTTTTTGTGCTGTTTTCCTGTGAAGGGACAGGTGCAGGGGCTACATTGCCGTTGCCGCTGCCATACCGGGACATGGCTGTTTCCTGGGCCCGGGCAGAACCGGCTGATGGTATGTCCATAATGTAGATCCCGACGCCGGCTGCTGCGGCGATAAAAAGGACCAGGCAGGCTGCTTTCAGAAATCCGGACATGGTGTCTCTCCTCTGACAGTACCAGGACGCGTTGACCATAGCTGTATGACGCAGGTCCCGCAAGCAGGGCATCAGGTTACTACCGATACCAGAGCCTGATGCAGGCAGGCGGGGTTGACCGGTTTTGTGACCAGGCTGATGCGCCGGGCCTGGATCTGGTCCTGCAGGCTGGTTTCTGATTCCCCTGTCAGCAGGACGCCCGGAATATTCTGGTCAAAGTCCGTCCTGACAGCGTCCATCACGTCCAGTCCCGTCATGCCTCCCGGCAGGCGGAAATCGGACAGGACAATAT
>JALYJY010000037.1:2537-15196 GCA_030775045.1 Pseudomonadota bacterium
GGACAATATCCGGCCTGAAGTTTTTTTCATGGATAGCCTCAAGGGCTGCTTCGGCCCGGGATGCGGCCAGGGGAACGGCGCCCCAGTCCTCCAGCATCATCTCCAGCGCCATCAGCTGGATGACGTCATCCTCCACCACCAGGACTTTCTTTCCCGCAAGGCCAGTGCCTGTGCCAGCCGCAATCCGGGGATGGGTGTGGGATACCCCGGCAGACAGGGGAAGGTGAAAACTGAAAACCGTGCCGCGTCCCGCGATACTGGAATCGATCCGCGCATCCAGATCCAGAAGGCGGGAAATACGGCTCACGATGGTCAGGCCCAGGCCGAGGCCTTTGCCGCGGTCTCTCTGGTTGTTGTCCTTCTGCCAGAAATCCTCGAAAACCAGCGCCTGGTCCTGTTCGGGAATGCCCCGGCCCGTGTCGCATACCATGATTTTCAGCCTGTTGCCCCGGGGGCGGCAGCCCACCAAAACCCTGCCCCTGTCCGTATTGTCGATGGCATTTCTGACCAGCTGGTACAGCAGCTTTGCCAGAAGGTCCGGGTCTGTCACCACGTTTCTGCGACAGGGCAGGACCACCAGCTGCAGGCCCTTGGCCCGTGCGGCAGGATCCAGGGCTTCCCGGACCTGCTGCAGGAGATCGCCCACAGGCAGTGTTTTCAGAAGGGGCCTGACCGTATGGCCGTCCAGCGCCGTAACGTCCAGCAGGGCCCCCAGCATCTGTTCTCCGGAGCGGAGGGATTCGCCCAGTTTTGCGGCAAGTTCCTGCTGATCCGGTGTTGTCAGGCGGTTCTGCAGCAGGTGGAGAAACAGCGCCATGGCCTGGAAAGGCTGGCGCAGGTCATGGCTGGCGGCCGTGAAAAACCGGGCCTTTGACTCGCCCAGGGCCATGATTTCCGCCCGGGTCTTTTCAAGGACGGCCATCTGCGCGGCTTCCTCGGACCTGTCGCGGAGCATGCCCCAGAGGCCTGTCACGGCCCCGTTTTCGGTCGCAGGCGCAAGGACCATGGCGTACGTTCTTGTCGTTCTGTTACCGGGAGAGAGGGTGACAGTCTGCCGGACAGTCTCCCCCGTGCGCAGGACCCGCTGTTTCAGATCCGCCAGAAGACGGGCGTCAGCAGGGCTGTAGATATCCGGATCGGTTTTCCCGGAAAGGGACAGGGCCGCGTGCGGATCTGTGCCGGACGGGATGTGGATCCAGGTGTAGCGCAGGCCCCTGTCTTGGCGGAACAGGAGGCCGGCGCACTGCTCCAGGGCAAATGGCAGAAGCCCCGGGGGCTGCAGGGACGCTGCAGGCCCGGAGGATCTGCGGAACCAGGGGAATATCCATGACATGTTACTGCTGTTCCCCGTTGTCAGAAGTGTATTGGCCACTTTCCTGTCACCCCCGCGCAGGCGGGGATCCATACGGTCTTTCAGGCTGAACCATGGTATGGATTCCCACTTTCGCGGGAATGACAAAACAGGGCTATACAAAAGTTATCGTACGGAAGAATAGGGGAACACCCCGAAAGTAACACCTATATCTTTCGGCGGGGGGAGGGCGGTCAGGGAACTGCGCCCTGTGGTGCTGTCACTGGACCGAATTCGCCAAACTGTCCGGCGATACCGCTCATGCGGCAGTACATGGTTCGTCCAAAGAAATTTCCCCATGAAGAGGCAAGCCCAGATTCTGTGCCTTTGTAACCCTTGGCCACGTGATGGGGCGGAAAATTATATTCTCTGCGCCCTTCTGGAGAAAAGGTCGCAAAATCAAAGTCAGTTATGGAAGGTTTACCGTAGCTTCCGAAAAGCGTGTCAGGCTGACGGAATATGACCACATCATAGCGCCCATCCGGATATACCAATCTTATCGAAGGCTTTCCTGTGCTGCTGTGACTGTAATCTACTGTCAGGCCATGTCCCGGATAGTGGTTCTGCAGCAGTGTGGCGGCTTCCGTAGCGCAGGTGCCTGTCTCATACCAGGTCCTCGCGACAGCTGGCCCCCTGGCTACAAGCATAAACAGACCGGCAAGCGTACTTGACAGGTAAAGAAGGTTTCTGATGAGAGGATCCGGCAGCTGTTCTTTGGTCGTACGTCCTGTGTGGGCAGCTTGTGCGGCGGCACCCACGGGCGTGTCAGTCTGCTGCTGTTTGCCAGTGTCCACTTTTTGCATGATCAATCCTTCCCTGCCTGTATATTATCGTTGATAGTAACAGGCAGGAGTGAAAGGATTTCCGGAATCCGCGCCCTTCCTTATCCCGCCTTTGCCATGGCCACGGCGGTGTCGCTCATGCGGGTGGAGAAGCCCCATTCGTTGTCGTACCAGCTCATGACCCGTACAAAGCGGCCGTCGATCACTTTGGTTTCCTTGATGGCGAAGATCGATGAATGCGGGTCATGGTTGAAATCACCCGACACCAGGTCTTCCTCATACCAGGTCAGGATGCCTTTCAGCGGGCCCTTACTGCTGGCATCCTTGATGAGCTGGGCGATTTCTTCAGGTGTTGTGTCCCGCTTTGCCGTGAACTTGAAGTCCACCACGGAAACATTGGGAGTGGGTACGCGCAGGGACGTGCCGTCCAGCTTTCCTTTCAGGTCCGGCAGGACCTTGCCCACGGCCTTGGCCGCGCCGGTGGATGTGGGGATGATGTTCAGCGCCGCGGCGCGTGCCCGGTGCAGGTCCTTGTGCATGGTGTCCACGATGCGCTGGTCGCCGGTGTAGCTGTGGATGGTGGTCATGAAGCCGTGCTCGATGCCGATGCCCCTGTGCAGCACATGCGCCACGGGGGCCAGGCAGTTGGTAGTGCACGAGGCGTTGGAGATGATCTCGTCTTCGGCCGTCAGGGTTTCATTGTTTACGCCGTAAACTATCGTCTTGATGGTCTCGTCCGAGGCAGGGGCAGAAATCAGCACTTTCTTCGCGCCGGCCTCCAGGTGCTTGCCTGCATCATCCCTTTTTGTGAAAACGCCCGAGCACTCCATGGCTACCTGGACGCCCATAGTTCCCCAGGGAAGTTTCGCCGGATCCTTTTCCTGAAGGACCTTGATGGCATGGCCGTTCACCACCATGGTGTCGCCCTTGACCTCGACCGTGCCGGGAAAGCGGCCGTGGACGCTGTCGTATTTCAGCAGGTGGGCGTTGGTGTGGGCGTCGGCCAGATCGTTGATGGCGACAACCTCCACATCCTTGCGGCCGGTCTCATAGACGGACCGCAGGACCAGACGACCGATACGACCGAACCCGTTGATGGCGACCTTGACAGCCATGACTTTCTCCCTGATTTCATGTGGCCCGGTTTTTCTAGTGTTTTTGGGGGGGATTATCAAGTATTCCGCTCCTTTAAATAGCCCCTTGCATCCGGAATTCAAACCCGCTACAACCGCTCACTCGCGCGGAACCGGAAGATTTTGCGCGGTAACCTTGTTTGGGCGGGAAATCGTGCAGGAGTGTAGCTCAACTGGTAGAGCACCGGTCTCCAAAACCGGGGGCTGCGGGTTCGAGTCCCGCCGCTCCTGCCAGTCCGGCGGAATCTTCCTGCGGTATGACAATGCGGGTGCGGGCGTATGGCTGGACAGGGAATAGTTGAATTTGTGCGCGACGTGCGCCGGGAGGCGTCCAGGGTCACCTGGCCGACCCGCCGGGAAACCCTGATTACCACAGGAATGGTCTTCCTGATGGTCATCCTGGCTTCCATTTTTATTCTGGCTGTGGATCAGGTCTTTGCCCTCGCGGTGCGTGCACTTCAGGGAATCGGAGGATAGGCCATGGCCATGCGCTGGTACGTTGTCCATGTTCATTCCGGATTTGAGAAAAGGGTGGCCGAGACGATTCGCGAGACAGCCGCCAAGAAAAAGATGTCCGACAGGTTTGGCGACATCCTGGTGCCGACAGAAACGGTGGCCGAGGTGCGCCGTGGCCAGAAGGTGAATACCGAACGGAAATTCTTCCCCGGCTATGTGCTGGTCAGCATGGACATGTCCGACGAAACCTGGAGCCTGGTCAAGAATACGGCCAAGGTGACGGGCTTTCTGGGCGGCAGCGGCAAGCCCAGCCCGATTTCCGAGGCCGAGGCGGCCCGCATCCGTAACCAGGTGCAGGAAGGGGTCGAGCGTCCCCGCTCCCTCATCACGTACGAGGTGGGCGAGCAGGTCCGCGTCGCCGATGGTCCGTTCACGTCCTTCAACGGCGTTGTGGAAGAAGTGGACGAGGAAAAATCAAGGCTCAAGGTGGCGGTGTCCATCTTTGGCCGGGCCACCCCTGTCGAGCTGGAATTCAGCCAGGTCGAGAAGGTGGCATAACGGCCCCCGGGTGGGGGTCAACAGCGTGGGAGGCCAGCCATGGCCGCACCACGCCCTGATGGAAAGGTGAGAGAATGGCAAAGAAGATTACAGGGTACGTCAAGCTGGAGGTGGAGGCCATGAAGGCCAATCCGGCTCCGCCCATCGGACCGGCGCTGGGTCAGCGCGGTCTGAACATCATGGAATTCTGCAAGGCGTTCAACGCCAGGACACAGGGGCCCGGCTTTGAGCCCGGTATGCCCTGCCCGGTCATCATCACGGTGTACCAGGACCGGACGTTTACCTTTGAGATCAAGGGCCCGCCGGTCAGCTGGCTCCTGAAAAAGGCGGCCAATGTCCAGAAGGGTTCCCAGACCACCGGCAAGGGTGGTCCTGTAGGCAAGGTCAACAAAAAGCAGTTGCGCGAGATTGCAAAGCGCAAGATGGCGGACATGAATGCCACCACGGAAGAGGCGGCAATGATGATGATCGCTGGCACGGCCCGGTCCATGGGCCTGGAAGTGGTGGAGTAAGGCCATGGCAAAACAGGGAAAGCGTTTCAAAAAAGCTCTGGCCGGTGTTGACCGCGCCAAATTCTATACGGTGGCCGAGGCCTTTGCGCTGGTCAAGGACAACGCGAAGGCGAAGTTCAACGAAAGCGTGGACGTGGTTGTGAACCTCGGGATCGACACGAAACAGTCCGACCAGATGGTCCGCGGCATGGTCCAGCTGCCCAACGGAACAGGCCGCACCATACGCGTGGCTGTGTTCGCCAAGGGTGACAAGGCCGAAGATGCGAAGAAGGCCGGGGCTGACCTGGTCGGCGCCGACGATCTGGCCGAGAAGATCCTGGCCGGCGAGATGGGCTTTGACCGTTGCATCGCTACTCCGGACATGATGGGCGTGGTGGGCAAGCTGGGCAAGGTTCTGGGCCCGCGCGGCCTGATGCCAAACCCCAAGCTGGGCACGGTAACGCCCAATGTGGCCGATGCGGTGAAAGCCGCCAAGTCAGGTTCTGTCGAGTTCCGCGCCGAAAAGGCCGGGATCGTCCAGGCCGGGATTGGCAAGGCCAGTTTTACGGCAAAGCAGCTGGAAGAAAACTTTCGCGCCTTCATGGCGGCGGTTGTCCGTGCGCGTCCTGCCGGAGCCAAGGGAACATACGTCAAGAAGATCGGGCTGAGCTCCACCATGGGACCCGGCGTCAAGCTGGATCCGGCGGAAGCATCCAGCGTTTCAGGAGCGTAGGGGGTAAAGGAATTGTGGGCCGGGCCGCAGGGTCTGGTCCACGGAAGAAAGCTGCGGCTTATGCCTCTGGCAAGGGTCGCAGTCCTGTCCGAGACTGCAGGTGCCTTGGCCGGTTTTCCGGCCCGGGCTTAATATCCGGCACAGACGGGGGTGAGAGCATTTATGGATGGGGTCCATCCGGGGCTTGAACTTCTGGGGCAGGCAGGTCGGGTGACAGAGGGGCTGCGGCCCGGATGTCGCCCATGTGCAACCAGGCACAGCAGGCAGTTTGCCGGCTGTGTCACAAGCAACGGAGATGGTCCGTGAACCGAACCGAAAAGGGTCAGGCGATCACCTCGTTGAACCAGAAGTTTCAGGAAGCCAGTCTGCTGGTGATCATCCAGCAGTCCGGGGTTACCGTGGCTGAGGTCACGGGCCTGAGACGCAAGGTGCGCGAGGCAGATGCCGAATTCAAGGTCGCCAAGAACAGGCTGGCCAGAATTGCCCTGAAGGGAACACAGTTCGAGGGCTTGTCCCATCTTTTCAAGGGGCCGACAGCGGTTGCGTTCTCACGCGATCCTGTGGCCGCGGCGAAGGTGCTTGTCGATTATGCAAAAACCAATGAGAAGATCAAAGTTCTCGGTGGCGCGCTGAACGACAAGATTCTGGACAAAAGCGGTATTGAGGCACTGGCAAAACTGCCATCCCTCAACGAACTGCGGGCAAAGCTTCTGGGAATGCTCCAGACACCGGCGACGCGTATCGCCAGTGTCCTGCAGGCGCCCGGCGGCCAGGTGGCCCGTGTCCTTTCAGCGCACGCCGCAAAAGGCGGCGCAGCCTGAATTTCCTGACAACATCCATACATATCGGAGAAAACAATGTCCAAACTCGAAAAACTGGTTGATGAACTGTCCGCCCTGACCGTGATGGAAGCGGCCGAGCTGTCCAAGCTGCTGGAAGGCAAGTGGGGCGTTTCTGCTGCTGCTCCTGTGGCTGTTGCTGCTGCAGGAGGTGGCGGTGGTGGTGGCGGCGCGGCCGCAGAGGAACAGACCGAATTTACGGTCGTCCTGACGGATGGCGGCGACAAGAAAATCAACGTCATCAAGGAAATCCGCGGCATCACGGGCCTGGGCCTGAAGGAAGCCAAGGACCTGGTGGAAGGCGCGCCCAAGACCGTCAAGGAAAGCGTGTCGAAGGACGAAGCCGCCAAGATCAAGAAAGTGCTGGAAGAAAACGGCGCGAAAGTGGAGATCAAGTAATCTCCGTCCCGGTTTCTGTCGGACAGGGGCGGTGGATCTTCGGATCCTCCGCCTCCGCGTCCGCCAGAAGCAGGCGCTGGTTCGCACAGACCTCCTGCTGATTTTTGGCAGGGGGTCTGTCCGTACCACTGCCGCAGGGCCCGGAAGGGCTTTCGGTCTGTGCGGAAAGGGAAGTTTGTCCATCACGTGTCGGGAGCATCCATGACCAGGTCATCCGCAGGACGCAAGAGGATTCGCAAAAGCTTCGGCCGTATCGCCGAGGTGGCGCGCATGCCCAACCTGATTGAGGTTCAGCGCAGCTCCTATGACCAGTTCCTGCAGATGGATGTCCCTCCGGCCAAAAGAGTATCCGTAGGGCTTCAGGAAGTGTTCACGTCCGTTTTCCCCATCCGGGACTTTTCGGACCGCGCTGTTCTGGATTTCGTCCATTACCATCTTGAACACCCCAAATATGACGTGAAGGAATGCCAGCACGGGGGGATGACCTGGGCGGCTTCCCTGCGGGTGGCCCTGCGCCTGTCTGTGTTCGATGTGGACTCCGAAACGGGCCTGCGGTCCATCCGCGACATCAAGGAACAGGACGTCTATGTGGGCGACATGCCCCTGATGACCGAGAACGGAACCTTTATCATCAACGGGACCGAGCGGGTGATCGTGTCCCAGATGCACCGCTCTCCGGGCGTGTTTTTTGACCATGATCAGGGCAAGACGCATTCCTCGGGCAAATACCTGTTTGCGTCCAGGGTCATTCCCTATCGCGGTTCCTGGCTGGATTTCGAGTTCGACGCCAAGGATGTCATCCATGTGCGTATCGACCGGCGCCGCAAGCTTCCGGTCACCACCTTCCTGATGGCCCTGTACAGCGCGGAAACCGAAGCGTATCTGGCCAAATCCGCAAAGGCGAAGAAGGAACCAGAACGTACCCATATCACCGGCATGTCCCGGGAAGAGATCCTGGAAGCCTTTTACGGCACTGTCATGTTTTCCCGCACCAAAAACGGGTGGCAGACGCCTTTTGTTCCGGAAAAGATGAAGGGCATCCGCCTGGCTGCTGACCTGGTCAATGCGAAGACCGGCAAGGTGGTGGCCGAGGCCGGCACGAAAATGACTCCGCGTCTGGCAAAAAAGCTGCAGGACGAGGGACTGGACCAGCAGCTGGTCACCGCGGAAGAGCTGGTTGGACGCTATCTAGCCTCTGACCTCATTAACGAAAAAACCGGCGAGGTTGTGTTTGAGGCGGGCGATGAGCTGTCTGCAGCCAATCTGGAAAAGCTGGAGAAATTCGGGGTGGCAACCCTGCCGCTTCTGGACATCGACCACGTGAACGTGGGCGCCTATATCCGCAATACCCTGGCGGCGGACCGCAACGCCAGCCGCGAGGATGCCCTGACTGATATCTACCGCGTCATGCGTCCGGGTGAGCCTCCGACGCTGGAAACGGCGGAAGCCCTGTTCAGCGGTCTGTTCTTTGATCTGGAGCGCTATGACCTGTCCGCGGTCGGCCGGGTCAAGATGAATGCCCGTCTGGGATTCGAGACCGATGACCAGGTCCGCGTCCTGCGCAAGGAAGACATCCTGGCCATCCTGAAAATCCTGTGCGAGCTGAAAGACGGCCGGGGCGAGGTAGACGACATCGACCATCTGGGCAACCGCCGTGTCCGTTCGGTGGGCGAGCTGATGGAAAACCAGTACCGTCTGGGTCTGGTCCGCATGGAAAAGGCGATCCGCGAGCGCATGAGCTCGGTCGAGATCGAGAGTGCCATGCCCAACGATCTGATCAATGCCAAGCCTGCGGCGGCTGCGGTGCGTGAATTTTTTGGCTCGTCCCAGCTGTCCCAGTTCATGGACCAGACCAATCCGCTGTCTGAAATCACGCACAAGCGCCGCCTGTCAGCCCTCGGGCCGGGCGGTCTTACGCGTGAGCGGGCCGGGTTCGAGGTCCGCGACGTCCATACCACCCACTATGGCCGTATCTGCCCCATCGAGACGCCTGAAGGACCGAACATCGGCCTGATCAATTCGCTGGCCACCTATGCCCGGGTCAACCAGTACGGCTTTATCGAAAGTCCCTACCGCAAGGTGGTGAACGGCAAGGTGACGGATGAGGTGATCTATCTGTCCGCGATGGAAGAGGGGCGTTATGTGATCGCCCAGGCCAACGCGGCCATGAACGCAAAGGGCATCCTGTCCGAGGAGCTTGTCTCCTGCCGCAAGGGCGGGGAGTACCTGATGGTGAAGCCCGACGCGGTGGAGCTGATCGACGTTTCCCCCAAGCAGCTGGTTTCTGTGGCCGCAGCCCTGATTCCCTTCCTGGAAAACGACGACGCCAACCGTGCACTCATGGGCTCAAACATGCAGCGCCAGGCCGTGCCGCTGATCAAGGCGGACGCGCCGCTGGTTGGTACGGGCATGGAAGAAACCGTGGCCCGGGATTCCGGGTCTGCGGTGGCCACCCGCCGGGCCGGTATCGTGGACCAGGTAGATGGTATGCGCATCGTTATCCGGGCGACCGAGGATATCAATCC
The DNA here is from genome assembly GCA_030775045.1 of Pseudomonadota bacterium. Classification (NCBI taxonomy): domain Bacteria; kingdom Pseudomonadati; phylum Pseudomonadota; species Pseudomonadota bacterium. Next base: position 11,805 of record JALYJY010000037.1, read on the forward strand.
GGCGGCTCCTGGCGTGGATATCTACAACCTGCGCAAGTTCCAGCGCTCGAACCAGAGCACCTGCATCACCCAGCGTCCCCTGGTCAAGGTCGGGGACATGGTGGAAGCCGGTGAGATCATTGCCGATGGCCCGTCCACAGAGCTGGGCGATCTGGCACTGGGCCGCAACGTGCTGTGTGCGTTCATGCCCTGGAATGGCTACAACTTCGAGGACTCTATCCTGATTTCCGAAAGGATCGTCAGCGAGGACGTCTTTACCTCGATCCACATCGAGGAGTTCGAGGTCATGGCCCGCGATACCAAGCTGGGCCAGGAGGAAATCACCCGCGATATTCCCAATGTGGGTGAGGAAGCCCTGAAGAACCTGGACGAGGCCGGCATCGTCTATATCGGCGCCGAGGTCAATCCGGGCGACATCCTGGTTGGCAAGGTCACGCCCAAGGGCGAGAGCCCCATGACGCCTGAGGAAAAACTCCTGCGTGCCATTTTCGGTGAAAAGGCGTCCGACGTGCGCGACACGTCCCTGCGTCTGCCGCCGGGAGTGACGGGTACGATCGTTGACGTGCGCGTGTTCTCCCGCCGTGGCGTGGACAAGGACGAGCGCGCTGTAGCGATCGAACGGGCCGAGATCGAGCGTCTGGCCAAGGACCGTGACGACGAGAAGGCCATTCTGGAGCGCAGCTATTACGGCCGCCTGAAAGAACTTCTGCTGGGACAGAAATCGGTTAACGGACCGAAAGGACTGAAAAAAGGCACCCTGATCCAGGAAGATGTCCTGGCGGAATTCACACCCGGCCAGTGGCGCCAGATTACTGTGGCCGGAAAGGTCATGGATGCCATCGAGGCCATGGGCAAGGTGTTCGAGGAATCAGTCACAGCCCTGCAGAAGCGCTTTGAGGACAAGGTGGAAAAGCACCAGCGGGGTGACGAGCTGGCCCCCGGTGTCATGAAGATGGTCAAGGTATTCGTGGCGGTAAAGCGCAAGCTTCAGCCCGGGGACAAGATGGCCGGCCGTCACGGCAACAAGTGTGTAGTCTCCCGCATTGTGCCTGTGGAAGACCTGCCGCACCTGGAAGACGGAACGCCGGTGGATATCGTTCTGAACCCGCTGGGCGTGCCGTCCCGCATGAACGTGGGCCAGATCCTGGAGACCCATCTGGGCTGGGCCGCTGCAGGCCTTGGCCGCCAGATCGGTGCCATGCTGGATGAACTCCAGGCTGGCGCCGGCAAAAAGAAAAAATCCTCACCGGATACAGGACAGCTGCGCGACAGGCTGAAGGACATCTATGGTGACAGGGTGTACAAGGCTGAAATCGCGAACCTGGAAGACGAACAGTTCCTGGAGATGTGCGGACATCTGCGGTCCGGTGTTCCTTTTGCCACGCCGGTCTTCGACGGCGCGCGGGAAGAGGACATCGAGGCCATGCTGGACAAGGCCGGCCTGGACCGCTCCGGGCAGGTCACACTCATCGATGGCCGGACGGGCGAGACCTTCGACCGCAAGGTGACTGTGGGCTATATCTACATGCTGAAGCTTCACCATCTTGTGGACGACAAGATCCACGCCCGGTCCGTCGGCCCGTACAGCCTGGTGACGCAGCAGCCCTTGGGCGGCAAGGCCCAGTTCGGCGGACAGCGCTTCGGGGAAATGGAGGTCTGGGCCCTGCAGGCCTATGGTGCCGCCTATACCCTGCAGGAAATGCTGACCGTCAAGTCGGATGACGTCTCGGGCCGCACGAAGGTCTATGACGCCATCGTGCGCGGGGATGACAACTTCGAGGCCGGCATACCGGAATCCTTCAACGTTCTGGTCAAGGAAATGCGTTCCCTGGGCCTGAACGTCGAGCTGGAACAGAAAGACTGAACTATGACCAATGGATGCTTCGGGGGTATAGAAAATCAGGCCTTTTAGCCACTGTACAGGTGCCACAAGCTATTGTAGTCAGGGAAGGTTTACGCCCCACATATAGCTACAGGAGGTACTCTGGATGGCAAAAGGTCGCAGGGAAAATCCAGCCGTGAAACTTGCCCCGGAAGCAGCCCGGGAAGGTGAGCGTCAGGTGCAGGCGGTGCGCCTTCAGGGGACTGGTCCGGGGCAGCCGGGAGAGATCCTGAGTTTCCTGGTGGAGTATAAAGCTGACCCGGTACAGGCGAGGGTGCTGGCTGAAACGCTGGTCAGAGCGGGAGGGGGAGTGGTAGCGGTACAGGTGGTGCGGGGTGTGCAGAGTGAGCAGGATCGTGTGAATGAATTGTACGCCAGGCTTTTGACTGACGTCAAATTGGCAAAACCGGGTGAAACATGCAGTACGCCGTGCTTTGGGCCCTCGGCCGCCGTATCCGCGCTTGAGAGGTTGAAGGAAGAGGGAACTGTGGTGCACATCTGTAAGCCGATGGGACTGGAGCTTAACTAGCCCCGTGTTGTGGGGCTGCAAGGGGGAAGAATGAACGAGTTGATGAACATTTTCGGCCAGGTCCAGGGCACGCAGTCCTTTGACCAGATCCGGATTGCCATTGCCAGCCCGGAGCAGATCCGGTCCTGGTCGTTCGGCGAGATCAAGAAACCGGAAACCATCAACTACCGCACCTTCAAGCCCGAGCGTGAAGGTCTGTTCTGCGCGCGCATCTTTGGTCCCATCAAGGACTATGAGTGCCTGTGCGGCAAGTACAAGCGCATGAAGTACCGCGGCGTCGTGTGCGAAAAGTGCGGCGTCGAGGTGACCCTGTCCAAAGTGCGCCGCGAGCGTATGGGCCATATCGAGCTGGCCTCGCCGGTGGCGCACATCTGGTTCCTGAAAAGCCTGCCGAGCCGTATCGGCACGCTGATGGACATGACCCTGAAATCCCTGGAAAAGGTCCTGTACTTCGAAAGTTTCATCGTCATTGAACCGGGCCTGACATCGCTGAAACTGCACCAGGTCCTGACGGAAGAGGAATACCTGCAGGCCCAGGACGAATTCGGCGAGGATTCGTTCACGGCCTCCATCGGGGCCGAAGCGCTCAAGGTCATGCTGTCCGCCCTGGATCTGGAGCAGGAGCGTACAAACTGCCGCCAGGAACTGCGGGAAACCACGTCCGAAGCCCGGCGCAAGAAACTGGTCAAGCGCCTGAAGGTCATCGAGGCGTTCCTGGAGTCAGGGGCGCGCCCCGAATGGATGGTTCTGGATGTGGTTCCGGTTATTCCGCCGGAACTGCGGCCGCTGGTTCCCCTGGATGGTGGCCGCTTTGCCACGTCGGACCTGAACGACCTGTACCGCCGCGTCATCAACAGGAACAACCGCCTGAAGCGGCTGATGGAGCTGCGCGCGCCGGACATTATCGTCCGCAACGAAAAGCGCATGCTGCAGGAAGCCGTGGACGCCCTGTTCGACAACGGCCGCCGCGGCCGCGTCATC
>JALYJY010000038.1:0-5991 GCA_030775045.1 Pseudomonadota bacterium
ATGCTGGCCCTGACGCATCCGGACCGGGTGTCCCGGCTGGTGATTGTGGACGTGGCTCCCGTGGCTCGTCCGCCGTCGCTGCGGGCCTTTGCCCAGGCCCTGCTGAACCTTGATCTGACCACTCTCGAAAGTCGCATGGATGCAGACCGGAAGCTGAAGGCCCGCATTCCCGATCCGGCGGTCCGCCTGTTCCTGCTCCAGAACCTGGTCCAGAAGGACGGCCAGTGGGCCTGGCGGGTGAACCTGCTGGTTCTGGAAAAGGCCATGGACCAGCTGTCGGGCTTTCCGGACACGGCGGCCCTGTCTCCCTTTCCAGGACCGACCCTGTTCATCAGCGGGCAGAATTCCGACTACATCCGGCCGGAGCACCACGCCCTGATCCGCCGCCTGTTCCCCCGCGCCGTGCTGGAGGAAATCCCGGACGCCGGCCACTGGGTCCATGCCGACCAGCCGGCGGCATTTACAGCCGCTGTCCGGAAGTTTCTCTCAGCTGAAGGATAAATCATGTCACAGCCCGCCTGGCGCATTCTGGAATCGGTCACGGTGGACGACATCCTGGTGGAGATCCTGGAGTGGTCTGCCTTTGGCGGGCTGACAGATCCCCGGGCGCTGGAGCAGCTGGCATGGCTGAAAATGGCCGCGCTGCCTGTGCGCCAGGTGCGGATTACCCTGAACCACAAGGGGGCGGTGATCCTGGAAGCCGGAGCCATGCAGTTCCACGCGGGCCGCTTTGACATCGACAATTCCATTCCCATGGATACCCGGGGCCTGCGGCGTCTTTTCGGTGCCATGGTTACAGGGGAAAGGTTGTTCCGGCCTGTCTATCGGGGCAGCGGCACCATCTGGCTGGAGCCGTCCTTCCAGAACTTCCTGCTGGTAGGTTTGCGTGACGAATCTATTGTGGTGGACCAGGGCATGTTCCTGTGCTGTGACGCGGGGATCCAGGTGGCATCTCGCATGCAGGGCAATGTCTCGGCGGCCCTGTTTGGCGGCGAGGGCCTGTTCCAGACCCATCTGTCCGGCACCGGCTTTGTGGTCCTGACCAGCCCCGTACCCATGTCGGAAATCGTCAAGATCAGCCTGACGCCGGGGGAAAAGGTGGTCCTGGACGGATCCTTTGCCCTGCTGCGCAGCGGGACAGTCAAATTCTCGGTCGGAAAGTCATCCCGCACCTGGTTTGGAACATCCATGACAGGGCAGGGGCTGGTCCAGACCTTTGAAGGAAAAGGGGAAGTGTGGATTGCCCCCATGCTGCCGGTCTATGACCGCCTGTCCACGCTGGCCCGGCCGCCTCTGCCAGGGCCTCCTGTTCCACCCGATGCAGGGTCGTCCTTGCGATAGCCAGGGCTTTTGGGTATACAGGCCCCTCCCGTTATTCTTCTGAAGGCAAGGGCTGCATCCATGGCACGAGTGACTGTCGAGGACTGCGTTACTGTTGTTCCCAATCCCTTTGAGCTGGTCATGGTGGCCGCCCAGCGGGCCCGGGATCTTGCCTCCGGGGCGACCATCACCCTTGAGCGGGACCGTGATAAAAACCCTGTTGTGGCCCTGCGCGAGATTGCTGAAAGGACCGTTGATCCGGGTGTCCTGCGTGAATCCCTGATTCGCGGCTACCAGAAGGTGACGGACCGGAGCGAGCCTGAGGACGAAATTGTGGAACTGATGGCCGGCGAGCAGGGCTGGGTCGGAGAACAGGGCAAAAACGACGCCTCGGCCATGTTTTCCGAAGACGATGCCGCCGAAGCCGGCGACGAGGACGATGAGGACGGGGATGACGAGGCCCCTGCAGAAGAAGACGGGGACAAGGAATAAGGCCGGTTACGACACAAATCCGGCCCTGTTCCGCTTCAGGTATTCCTTTTCGGACCACAGCATGAAAGCACCGGATTTCATGGCCGTGATATCCTTGCCCCTGCGGATGAACCTGACAGGTTCTCCCGGGCTGTGCCACCCGCTGATTGCGTCGCTGGAGTAGCTGCCATCCTGCCGGGCTTCCAGAACGACAGCTTCTTCCATCGGGAGCCATGTTTCCAGAGGAAAGCCGATGGCCTTTTTCTGTCCCGTCACATAGACCCATGCTCCCCACTTGTTCATGAGGGGCGGAGTAATGGCCACATTCTTCAGTTCGGCTGCAGAGAACGTATCGGCGATTTTCCGGATGATGCCTTCCATGGACCGGATGACATTGAGGGTGACCCATTCATTGGTGTTGATGATGACACCGAAGACCAGATCCGAACCGGCCAGCAGGCGGGTCTGTGAAACAAAGCCGGGCCACCCGCCGGAATGGCCGATCCAGGTCTGGCCGGACAGGGTATCGAATATCAGGCCCAGTCCGTAATGCTCGTTTTTCTGGTTCATGACCGGCCAGTGCAGGGATTGCAGTTCATTCCGGACAGCCCGGGGCAGCAGGGTGTCCGTCTGCAGCAGGGTGTGCAGGAACAGGGTTGTGCTTTCCATGGTGCCGCAGAAGCCTGTGGCCGAGGCCAGGGCCTTGGCCGGGTCGTGCCGGCAGGTTCTGCGCTCACCGCCATAGAATCTCTTCGAATGTCCGTCGGCGAACCGCAGTCCCTTCACCGCAGTATAATCGGGCAGCAGCTGTGCCTCCGGAATCCTGTCCAAAATGTATTCCCGGACAAGAGTGTCATAAGGCTTGCCCCCGGCGGCTTCCAGCACAAGGCCCATCAGGCCGAACCCTGTGTTGGAGTATTTGGTGTGGGTGTCGGGCTCATACACCAGCGTGGCGGACAGGATGTCTTTCTGCAGCTCCTCACGGGACGGGAAGGGTTTTTCCATGTCCCAGTGGGCGGCATCGGTGCCATCCCGGAACAGGCCAGACCGGTTGGAGAGCAGGTCCCGCAGTGTGACATCCCTGAAACGCCTGTCCTGGTGCTTTTTCAGTTGCGGCAGGTATTTCACCACCGGATCCATCAGATCCAGAAGTCCCCGGGCCTGCATCATCAGCGCAAGGCAGGCAGTGAACATCTTGCTGTGGGAGGCGATATGCCCCACGTGCCCTGTGGTATAGGGGGTTTTCCTTTTCAGGCTGGCAAAGCCGCAGGCCTTGCTGAGCACAAGCTCACCCTTCCTGCGGATGGCCACCTGGAAGCCGGGAAGATCCGACCAGCGGCTGCGAAAATCCAGCCACGTGTCGATGACCTGGCAGGCCACAGTGTCGGCAGGGCCAAGTTTCGGAGAGGCATTCTTCTTGCGCATGACCCGCCGAACCTAGCCGGTATGCCCCTTGTCGTCAAAAGCATTGTCATGGTCACTGCCGGACGGGATCGACGTATTGCTGCTGTCATGGGAGAAGACATCATCCGGTGATACGACGGTATCTACAGGGGTATCTGCTGATGGTGTATTGAGCCAGCTGATCCTGCTGGATGTCATCATGCCCGGAATGAACGGCCCGGAAACCCTGAAAAAACTGCGGGAAATTCCGGCCAAGGCCCATACGCCGGTCATTTTCATGACTGCCACGGTCCAGACCACCGAAATCAGGGAATACATGTCTTTGGGAGCCATCGATGTTATCTCCAGGCCTTTTGACCCCATGACCCTGGCAGCCCGGATCTCATCGCTGTGGGACAGCCATTGTGGCAGATGACGGGATCCGCACGGATATCCGTTGCTGAGCCGGGAGCTGAAACAACCGGAAATGTCTGATAAATGGATCGCCGGGGTTGTGATGGCGGAGGGGATGGGATTCGAACCCACGATAGAGCTTTTGACCCTATACCCGCTTTCCAGGCGAGCGCCTTCAACCACTCGGCCACCCCTCCAGAGGCCGGGGAACATTACATGGGGGTTTCCCTGACTGCAAGGGGTCTTTGAAGCTTTGCCCGCGCCATGGCCCAGCGGTGCATGGCCTGTGCGCTGAGAGGGGGGAAGGCCTTCAGGAGGGATGCTGTTTCATCTGCGCGGCCGTTGCAGTGCAGGATTACGTCAATACCGGCTTCGAGCGCCATCTGGGCCTTCTGCCCCATGGATGTGCCGGGAAGGGCCCTGTCCAGGGCTTTCATCGACATGTCATCGGTCATGAGAAGCCCGTGGAAGCCCAGATCCCGGCGGATTGTGTTCCCGATGACCATTCCTGACACAGTTGCAGGGCGGACGGGATCCAGGGCTTCATATATGATATGGGCGGTCATGCCCAGGGGAACGGTTTTCGCCAGCGCCCGGAAAGGGACAAAATCGGTCTGTTCCAGCACCTCCAGGGAGGATCGCACAACCGGCAGATCCTCGTGGCTGTCCGCCAGCGCCCGTCCGTGCCCAGGGATGTGCTTCATGACCGGAAGGACACCCTCGGCCATCATGCCTTTGGCCATGGCTTCGGCCAGCATGGCGATGTGGTGCGGGTCTGAGGACAGAGCCCGGTCTCCAATCACATGGTGGGCCCCGTCCAGTCGCAGGTCACAGACCGGGGCGCAGTTCACCGAGATGCCCAGAGACTGCAGGGTCTGCCCCAGCAGACGCCCGTGACTGAAAGCGGCCCTGGCGGCTGCACCCGGAGAGTTCCGGAACATGTCTCCGAAATGACCTGCCGGAGGAAACAGGGGCCAGAGGGGAGGGGACAGGCGGGCTACGCGTCCCCCTTCCTGGTCGATCAGGACAGGGGCGGCGTCGTTTCCCACAAGTCCGCGGAAATCGTCTGCCAGGGCCCTGATCTGGTCCGGTGTGACGCAGTTCCTGCGGAACAGGATCAGACCAAAAGGCCGGAGCCGGGAAAACATGTCCCGCTCTTCCGGCAGGAGGGAGGGGCCGGCGCACCCGACAATAGCGGCCCGGAAGGTCATGGCATTCCCTCCGGTGCAGGTCAGCGGATGATGATGCAGCCCAGGCCGCGGGCTTTCAGTTTGTCACACAGGGCTGTGGCTGCACTGCCGGAGACGGGGCCCGCCTGGATCCTGTAGAAAGTGCCCTTGCCGGCAATTTCCACCATTTTGATCCAGAACCGCAGCGTGCCCAGATCTTCCGGGAACTGTTTCTGCAAGCGGGCGACGGCCGCCCGGGCATCGGCCTCGGTGCGGACGGCAGCAATCTGGATCCTGCTCCCTTCACCCGGAGTGGACGCCTGGACTGTCGTGGCAGGCTTCGGAGTGCTTTTCGGAGAAGGTTTGGGGGGCGTTTTTCTGGCCGGCGTAACGGCCGGTTTCGGAGGCTGCGCGCCATGGTTTTCCGGGACGGGAGTATTGCGGATGACAGCCACGGCCTGGACGGGAGTATCGACGGCAGGAGGTGGTTCAGTCGCAGCAGATTCCGCGGGCGTTTCCGGGGTGGCTGTTTCGGACTGTGCCGTCTGGTCCGGGGCAGCGGCCATTGATTCAACAGGTTCCTGTCCGGTTCCAGGAGTGTCTGAAGTGCTGCTCTCGGACTGGGCCGGGGCTGTCATAACCTCCTGGTCCTGGACCTGGGAGAAAAGGCTCTCGGTTTTTTCCGGATTGCCGGAAGGTGGATTTTCAGGATCAGCGGAAGACTGCCCGGTCTGGTTCTGCTCCAGGGGCTCTTCGGGAAGTTCCAGAAGATCCTCGACCGTGGCCCTGCGCTTTCCGTCCAGGGAATCAAAAACCGTCTTGTCCTGGTGGGGGATTTCCAGTCCGCCCGGCTGCTCAGGCCGGATCTTGGTGGGAGTGTGGTCCGCCTGGATGACAGGGGCTGTATCCTCGCTGCCGGTCATGCGGCCCAGCATATAGACCTGCCACAGCATGCCTACGAACAGGGCAACGCCCAGAATGGCAAGGACTATGCCGATGACCCGGCGGCGGGACCAGACAGGGCCCGGATTTGTACCGGACCATGATGTGCGGAGGTTGCGGCGCAGGTCGAGTTCGGGATCAGCGGGATGCATCATCCCTTCCTCCATATGTTCTGCGCGTGTCTGAAAAGCCCATCCTGCCAGAAAGACGGCGCAGCGGGGAGTGGACCCTCACCGCAAGCCGGATGACGCAGCAGGCGGGCTGTTTCAGCCGCGCCCCTGCGGGGTCCAAC
>JALYJY010000038.1:6001-11344 GCA_030775045.1 Pseudomonadota bacterium
CCGGGAAAGCCCTGCGGTGCGTCATGCCGCTTGTCCGTGGTGCCTGCCACGGTCGGCGCGTCCTTTCTGCCGCAGAACTGTCCCGGTTGGACAGAATGTTATGGGGGAAGGGATGATGTATCCCGATCATCAGCGCATCTCCTGGACAGGTTCCACACCCATGACTTCAAGGCCCGAGGCGATCACCAGGGCCACGGCCCGGACCATGGCCATACGGGCCAGTGTTGTATCACGATCATCTGCCATGAGAAAACGCAAGGCTGCATTGTCCTTTCCCTTGTTCCACAGGCCGTGGAACGCGGCGGCCACCTCACCCAGGTAAAAGGGAATGCGGTGGGGCTCGCGCGCTTCGGCTGCGGCCTCGACCATGCGCGGCCATGTTGTCAGGATTTTGACAAGGGCCAGTTCGTCCGGATCGGTCAGGGGCGCCAGGGGCACCCCGGCCAGCGCCTGGTCCGATACATCGTACCCTTCCGCCGCGGCGTGGCGCAGGACGGACCAGCACCGGGCGTGGGCGTACTGGACATAGAACACCGGGTTGTCCCGCGACTGTTCCGTCACCTTGACGAAATCGAATTCCAGCGGTGTTTCCGGACCGCGGGTCAGCATGAAGAAGCGCACGGCGCCGGGGCCCACTTCCTCGACCATTTCGCGCAGGGTGATCAGGTTGCCCGAGCGTTTGGACAGTTTGACCAGCACACCATTCTTGTAGACCTTGACGATGGTGTTGAAGATGACATCGAGGTGCGCCTTGCCGTCGCTGAAGGCGGCCACGACTGGACGCATTTTCTCCAGATAGCCGCCGTGGTCCGTGCCCAGCAGGTTGACCATCCAGTCAAAGCCCCGCCGGATCTTGTCATAGTGATAGGCGATGTCCGGCATGATATAGGCCCAGGTGCCGTCCCGCTTTTTCAGGGGGCGATCCGTGCTGTCGCCGAACCGGGTGGAGCGGAACAGGGTGAGGGGGGCCGGCTCCCAGTCCTCCATCTCCTTGCCTTTGGGCGGGGGCAGGGTTCCAGTGTAGATCAGGTCCCGCTCCTGCAGGATGCCAAACGCCTTGTCCAGAGTGCCGTTTTCGATCAGGTCCCGCTCGTTGGTGAAGACCTGGTGATGGATGCCGATCAGATCCAGATCCTTCCGGATCATGTCCATCATGTACTTCACGGCAAATTCCCGGACCGGCACCAGCCAGTCGCTTTCGGGAAGGCCGATCCACCTGCGGCCATCACGGTCCACCAGGGCCTTGCCCACATCTTTCAGATACTCGCCCGGATACAGGCCTTCCGGAATGGAGCCAATATCCTCGCCCAATGCCTCGCGGTAGCGCAGGTGCGTGGTGCGGGCCAGCACATCCACCTGGGTGCCGGCATCGTTGAAATAGTATTCGCGGGTGACATCAAAGCCGGCCTTCTGCAGCAGATTGGCCAGGCTGTCGCCGATGATGGCGCCCCGCGTATGACCTACGTGCATGGGACCTGTGGGGTTGGCGGAGACATACTCGATGTTGACCTTCTGCCCCTTGCCCATGGTGCTGGCGCCAAAGCGGGTGCCTTCGCGGATAATATCCGCCACCCGGGCCTGCCAGAAAGAAGGTTGCAGGCGGATGTTTACAAAGCCGGGGCCAGCCACATCGACGGCTTCTACATGGGGATTGTCCCGCAGACGCTCTGCCAGGAGCGTGGCGACCTGGCGGGATTGCTGTCCCGCAGGCTTTGCCAGAACCATGGCGGCATTGGTGGACAGGTCCCCATGGGAGGGATCGCGCGGTGGCTCGACGGCCACCCTGTCCAGAGGCAAACCGGGAGGAAGTGCCCCCTGGTCCACGCAGGTGGCCAGAATGGTGCGGATAACTCCCTCAAATTCCCTGAAAATATTCATGTGTGCGGTCTGATGTTCCATACTGCTTTCCCGGAGGGGGTAAGGTAGGGGGTGTCGCCCCTTCCTGCAAGAACTTCTGTCTGGCAGCTTTTTCGCGGGAGTACAGACAATCCCTGACAGTCGCAATGTATAAGCAAGCCTCAACATTTCTTGTCGTTCGTTACTACTCATCAAAAGCTATCATTTGTTATCATCCCTGTTTCGGCAGACCCTGGTTGGAATGACAATAGTGGTGTCTCGTCATCATGGGCCTGTTTCTCCTTTCCTGTTTTGCGGCCTGAAAAACAGGGCTCCACATGGAGGAAAAAAGTCCTTTTGGCAGGGGTTTTAATCCTGTCTTGTATTCTCGTATGGGTGAACGAAGAGGATGCAGGGGAGCCTGTTTCCCTTCCTTCCGAAGGTTGTGCAGGAATCCCTCCTCCTGCGGGAGAGGGAAATGGGCTGCCAGAGCTTGCTTTGGCAGGCGGGGCGACGACACTGCCCCGAAATATCTTTCAGATTTCAGGGCGGATTATGGTATCGATGGCTGTATACCGCATGCAGGCACGGGTTTTACACAGGTCCTGATGATGAGGCTGTCTGTAGAAAGCATATCACCAGCCATGGCGGCAGTCTGGGCCAGCCGTCATGGTCTGGATTATCTGGAATTTCGCAGCGATGGCACATGCGTTTCGCTTCAGACCGGACAGCCCCGGGATGTGGATTGGCCCTCCCTTTATGTTCTGACAGGCCAGTCGCCGGAAGGACAGGCATACATCATGCCCCCCTTCAGCGATACAGCTGTCCGGATTGTCCGCTTCAGGAAAGCAGCCGTGATCAGGATGTGGGGCAAGATTTTTGATTATATCCTGGAAAAGGATGACGGAGTGGTTATGAGCCGGAAAGGACTGGATATCACCTGTCTGGCCTGTGCACGGGAGATGCTGGGAAATTTTACGCTTGTTTTGCGGACCGGGAAATCCGGTTTGGCCAGCACATGAGCCTGGAACAGATAGGCTATCATGCTTCCCGGCGGCATTTGTACGTGGTGCCTTCGGCCCCCTGATCCGGACTTCATTGGCTCTCTGGCGAAAAAAGCATGAATGGACCCCGGCTTCCGCCGGGGTGACAGATGAGGGGCAGCGCAGGGGTTTGTTTTGACAGGCGGCAGGGAACAACTTCATACTGTCATGGATGTATTTTTCTGGAGGTCCGGCCCGTGTCTGACGCCACAATTTCCCTGTCTGGCCTGACCCTGACCCCGTCTGCGGTGCGGCGGATCGTGGCCCTGCGGCAGAAGGAAGGGAAACCCTCCCTGCGGTTGCGTATCACTGTCCAGGGCGGGGGATGCTCGGGGTTCCGCTATGAATTTGTCATGGATGAAAAAACCGTACCCGGTGATGTGACTTTTGGCCGGGACGGCGCAGAAGTGGTGACGGATCCCGTCTCGCTGGAGCTGATCGCCGGGTCAGAGGTCGACTTTGTGGACAGCCTGATGGGATCGTACTTCCAGGTCAACAATCCGCAGGCGGCTTCGTCCTGCGGGTGCGGAGCGTCGTTCTCGCGATGAGCCGGCTTCGCATCGCCACTTGGAACGTGAATTCTGTCCGGGTGCGCCTGCCCAATATCGTGTCCTGGATGGATACGGTCCGGCCGGATGTTCTCCTGCTCCAGGAACTGAAGTGCGAGACAGTATCTTTTCCGGGAAGCGAATTTGAAACCCGGGGCTATCATCTGGCGGTGGCCGGCCAGAAGGCGTGGAACGGCGTGGCCTTGATATCAAGGCATCCATTTGTGGATGTTCTGGACCATCTGCCCGGCGATCCGGCCGAAACCCAGGCCCGGTATGTGGAAGCCACGGTGCAGGGTGTGCGGATCGCCAGCCTCTATGCGCCCAACGGCAACCCGGTGGAGAGCGAAAAGTATCCGTACAAACTCCGCTGGCTGAAGCGTCTGGAGCAGCGGGCTGCAGCTCTGCTGGAAGGGGACACCCCTTTTGTACTGGGCGGCGATTTCAATGTGATCCCGGAAGCCCTGGATGTGTACGACCCCCGCGGGTGGGAAAACGACGCCCTGTATACGCCGGAGACCCGCAGGGCCTTTCGCGGTCTTGTGAATCTGGGACTGGCCGATGCCTTCAGAACCCTGCACCCCCGTGCCCGGGAGTATACGTTCTGGGACTATCAGGCGGGAGCCTGGATGCAGGACCGGGGCTTGCGGATCGACCACTTCCTGCTGTCGCCCGGCGCGGCGGACCGGCTGGTGTCCTGTGCTGTTGACAGGGCCCCGCGGGGAGAGTCAAATGCCTCTGACCATACGCCGCTGGTGCTGGAGCTTTCCGTTCCGTGAGAAAAGTCCTGATCTGTAGTGCTGCAATGCTGCTGGGCGCATGGATACTGGCTGTGGGCGCCATGTACATGTTCCAGAGAACCCTGGTCTATTTTCCGGATAACCGTTCCATGCACGCCAATGATCCTTTCGAAGTGAATGCCAGCGACATAGTAAAAGGTGTGGCTGTGCCTGCAGAAGATGGCCTGCGCCTGTACCACCTGTTCAGTCCGGCGATGAAGCGGGGCTTTCCTGTTATTATTCACTTCCATGGCAATCACGGCCCTGCATCAAACCGCCTGTACAAGGTCCGGCCATATGCAGAGGCCGGATACGGCCTTCTGATGGTGGAATACCGGGGTTATGGCCCCAATCCGGGCAGTCCTTCTGAAGAGGGATTCTATAGGGATGCGCGAGGCGCGCTGAACTGGCTGGAACAGCAGAGTATCAATCCTGACAGGATGGTTCTTTACGGTGAATCCCTGGGGTCGGGCGTGGCCGTGCGCATGGCGTGGGATCTGGCCAAAGCCGGAACGCCTGTGCGCGGGGTCGTTCTGGAGGCGCCCTTTACCGCGTTGCCGGACATAGGGGCGCTGCGATACCCCTGGGTGCCGGTGCAGTGGCTGGCCCGGGACCGGTTCGACAATCTGTCCCGCATTGATGAGATCGGTGCACCGCTTCTGGTGATGCACGGAACGGCGGATGCCGTGGTGCCCTTCGCCCAGGGAAAAGCCCTGTACGAGAAGGCCCGGGACCCGAAGAATGCCCTGTTTGCGGAAGGGGCCGGCCACAACAACCTGTATGATTTCGGCGCTGCAGACGCTGTTCTGGACTTTCTGGAAGGGTTGCCATGAATATCGGCGGTTTCTCGCGGACGGATCACAACCTTCTGGCCCGATGGTGGTGGACTGTTGACCGCTGGCTTTTGCTGGCCCTGGGCGTTCTGATCGTGACAGGAACCCTGCTGATTGCTGCGGCCAGTCCGCCGGTGGCCGAGCGCATCGGTCTCAGCCCCTGGTACTTCATCAACCGTCACCTGATCATGCTGGGGCCCGCTGTTCTCGTGATGCTGGGCGTGTCCCTGCTCAGCCCGCTGAATATCCGGCGCCTCGCCCTGCTGGTTCTGGCTGTGGCCCTGGTGCTGACGGCGCTGACACC
>JALYJY010000038.1:11354-14950 GCA_030775045.1 Pseudomonadota bacterium
CATCCTGGGGGTCGAGATCAAGGGTGCCCGGCGGTGGATCCATTTTCCCGGTCTGTCCCTCCAGCCCTCCGAATTTCTCAAGCCCGCCTTTGCCGTGACAGTGGCGTGGCTTTTTTCCCGACACCGGACAAGTCCCGGGTTTCCGGGAAACACCCTGTCCGCTGTTCTGTACGGGCTGATTGTCCTGCTGCTTCTGCTTCAGCCGGATCTGGGCATGACGGTGCTGATCAGCGCGGTGTGGTTCATCCAGCTGTTTCTGGCCGGTCTCCCCCTGCTGGTCACGGGGATCCTGGCGGGGGTGGGCATTCTGGGAGTCATGGGGGCCTATTTCCTGTTTCCCCATGTGCAGAGCCGTATTGACCGCTTTCTGGATCCGTCCAGCGGGGACACCTATAACATCGAGCGCTCGCTCGAGGCTTTCATGAATGGCGGCGTTTTTGGCACAGGGCCGGGACAGGGCACCGTCAAGATGGTCCTGCCCGAGGCCCACGCAGATTTTGTCTTCTCGGTCGCCGGCGAGGAAATGGGCCTGATCTTCTGCCTGTTCATGGTCGCGCTGTATGGCTTTATCGTTCTGCGCGGCCTGTCCCGGGCCACGACCCACGGCAACCTGTTCTGCCTTCTGGCGGCGGGCGGCCTTCTGGCCCAGTTCGGTCTCCAGGCCCTGATCAACATGGCCTCCGCCCTGCACATGATTCCCACCAAGGGCATGACACTGCCCTTCGTCAGTTATGGAGGATCGTCGCTTTTGGCGCTGGGGCTGGGTATGGGCATGGTGCTGTCCCTGACACGCCGGCGCACGGCAGAGGAGGCAACGTGACGGCACCTGTCGTTCTTGCAGCCGGCGGCACCGGTGGCCACATGTTTCCGGCCGAGGCGCTGGCCCGGGTTCTCGCGGACCGCGGCTGCCCTGTTGTTCACATGACGGACAGCCGGGGCAAGGCCTTCAGCGCCAGTGTACCGGAGGTGCAGGTCGAGCGTCTTTTCATTCCGTTCCCGAAAGGTGGTTTTCCGGCAAAGCTGAAAGCCGCCGCCGGCATGGCTGTGGCGTTCTGTCAGGCCCGGCGGCGCCTGGCCCGGCTTCGGCCCTGTGTTGTTGTAGGCTTTGGCGGTTATCCCTCTGTTCCTGCAGTTCTTGCGGCCTGGACCTTGCGTATTCCTGTGGTGCTGCACGAGCAGAATGCCGTCCTGGGCCGGGCCAACCGCTTGCTGGCCCGCCGGGCAAGGCTTCTGGCAGCGGCCTTCAATTCTGTCGAACGGGTTCCGCCCGGACTGCGCATGGAGTGTGTGGGAAACCCGGTCCGCCCGGCTATCGCAGCCCTCGCTGGCAGGCATTATGAGCCTCCCCGTCCTGACGGGCCGTTCCATGTCTTTATTACGGGGGGAAGCCAGGGCGCGGCCGTGTTCGGCATGGTTATCCCCGCAGCGGCTGGCCTGCTGCCGGAAGACCAGCGCCGGCGCCTGCGGGTTGTGCATCAGGTCCGGCCCGAACAGCTGGAGGATGTGCGCCGGGCCTGGCAGGATATGGGCGTCGAGGCCGAGGTCAGCGCCTTTTTTACGGATATGCCGGAACGTCTGGCCTGGAGCCACCTGATGATCAGCCGCAGCGGAGCCTCAACGCTGGCCGAGCTGGCCATGGCGGGCCGCCCTGCCGTTCTGGTGCCCTATCCCGCCGCCGCCGATGATCACCAAAGCGTCAATGCCAGGATCATCACCGGCAATGGGGCAGGCTGGCTGATGCCCCAGCCGGAATTTACCCCGGGAACCCTGTCGGTCCTGCTGGCAGACCTGATGTCCCCTGAGGGAGCCGGATATCTGGAACAGGCCGCCCGGGCCATGAAGTCCCACGCCCGCCCGGATGCAGCGGAAAAACTGGCCGATGCGGTGCTGTCGCCGGGTAGAAAACAAGAAGCTGGCGTCTCCGACAGGACTTGAACCTGTGACCCCCAGTTTAGGAAACTGATGCTCTATCCAGCTGAGCTACGGAGACAGCCGGGCTTCTTATAACAGGGGTTCGTGAGAAAAGAAAAGACGTTCTGCAGCCTGAAAAAAGGCATAAAAATCTTCCACTGACGGGTGACAGGCCCTATATATCCTTGCTCCGGTTTATACAGCGGCGGGAAGATCCTGATGGATGTGTTTGCGGTTTCAGACATTGTTGTCATTGGCCTTCTGGCGCTTTTCCTGATCTGGCGGCTGCGCCAGGTTCTGGGCCGCCGTCCGGAGAATGACCAGGAGGCTCCGGCAGCGAGGCCCGCGGGAATCCGGGAACCTGCAGGCCCTGAAAGGGAAGAACCTCCCCTGTGGGAACAGACAGAGGAAGAGCTTTATACCCTGGCGGGGGGACTGGAACAGATCCGCAGGGCCTCTCCCGGTTTTGACGAAAAGGACTTCCTGAAAGGCGCGCGGGAGGCTTTCCGGATGATTGTCACCGCGTTTGCCGCAGGGGACCTGTCCGGCGTAAGGTCGTTTCTGGGTGAGGATGTCCTGCGGGAGTTCGAGGCCGATATCCGCCGTCGGCAGGCGGCCGGCCAGGCCCGCGAGACCACTCTTGTGACTGTCCGCGATGCGGAGATCCACGAGGCCCGCATGGACGGGGCAAAAGCCCGGATCGTTGTGGAATTCAGGTCACAGCAGATCAACGTGGTCCGGGATGCCATGGGCAATGTGGTCGAGGGCGATCACCGGCCCGCAGAGGTGACCGATACATGGACCTTTGTCCGGAACACAACATTGAAGGATCCCAACTGGATGCTGGTCGATACGGGAACGGGAGCAGGGTAGATGAAGGTTCTTCGCACAGGCCTGAAAATGGGCGGCCATATGGTCAATCTTGTCCTGACCACCCTGGTTGTCCTGCTGACCTCTTCCTGTACGGTTCCGCAGAAGGACATGCCGGCAAAGGTTGTCCTGAAGCCCGTGACCTTCGCGCACCTGCCCGGGTGGGAAAACGACATGCTGGAAGAGGCACAGGAAGTTTTCCGTCGCTCGTGCGGAAAATTTTCTGCAGGGCCGGCGGACCGGGCCCTGGGGGGCGCAGAAGGGATTTTCGGCACCATGGCTGACTGGAAGCGGGTGTGCGAGGTGCTGAACCGCCAGACCTTTGTGGCTGTGCCGGCCCGCACGTATTTCGAGGAAAACTTCAGCCCGTTCCTGGTCATGAACAACGATAACCCTGAAGGGTTGTTTACCGGGTATTACGAACCCCTGCTGAAAGGATCACGGACCCGCAGCGACCGCTTTTCCGTTCCCCTGCTAACCCGTCCGGCCGACCTTGTGATGGTGGATCTGGGCGAGTTCCGTGACGAACTGAAGGGCCAGCGTATCGCGGGCCGTGTTGTGAGTGGCCAGCTGAAACCCTGGGAGGCGCGCGCCGCCATCGAGCAGGGGGTCCTGTCCGGCAAGGGGCTGGAGCTGGTCTGGCTGGATGATCCTGTGGCCGCCTTTGTGCTGCATATCCAGGGATCCGGCCGCATCGCCCTGGACGACGGGACAGAGATGCGTGTGGGCTATGCGGCGCAGAACGGACACCCCTACACAGCCATCGGGAAAGTCCTGGCGGACCGGGGTGAGATCCCGAAAGACCAGGTTACCAT
>JALYJY010000039.1 GCA_030775045.1 Pseudomonadota bacterium
GCCTCCATCACCGGCGGCTATATGGCCCTGTGCCTGGCATTCCGGACACTGGTTTCAAAAGGCATCCTGAAGGAGATCCCCCTGCTGGACCAGGTGGCGGCCATCTCCTGTGGCCTGTACGAAGGCACCCCGGTGCTGGATCTGGACTATGCCGAGGACTCAAAAGCCCAGGCGGACGCCAACTTTGTCATGACCGGCAACGGCGGCCTGATCGAGGTGCAGGGAACGGCCGAGGAGCGCCCCTTCAGCCACGACCAGTTCCAGGCCCTGATGGACCTGGCCCGCGGTGGCATCGCCCGCCTGGCGGAACTGCAGAAAAAGGTCCTGGAACAGGCCTGAGCAGATGCACAACGATTTGCCTTTCGCTGAAAGTAATTTCAGCTGATATGTTACTGCATGGACAAACGTACCCATAAGGGTTTCCATGGACCGCATACCAGGCACCTGACAGCCATGACACCGCTTCAGACATTTCTGGATTCCTATATTCAGGACCTGCCCCACACCCGCTGTGATCGCATCCTGCGGACCCAGGATGGGCGAATCCTGGGCGTCATGTTTCAGGACGACACCGGACGAAAGACGAAACAGTCGCATGCCAGTCAGGCTGTTTTTATATGTTTGTCCCCGGAAGGACCGGGAATATCGGGAGAGCTGAACTGCCCTGTCAGAAGCCAGGCTCAGGGCCAGCTTTTGCCTGATGATGCCAGTTTTCTGAAAACCACAGGCCTTCTGGCTGGCATGACAGGCGTGGACCAGTTCCGGCTTGTGGAAATCCTTGCCATAGCGGAAAAGGAATGGCGCGATGCGCTGGATGCACTTTGTCGGGCAGGAACCCTGACCACAGGCCAGGCTATTTCCATTGTTCCGGTAAAAATTCCGCGCGAGGTTAGGTATGCACCTGCAGCGAGGCCCTGAAACCCTGCCCCTTGTCCCCCACGGAACAAGGGGCAGACCCTGCAAAATCAGTTCACAACCTGCCAGGTTCCGTCAGGCTGGCGACAGGCCGTGCCATAGCCCCTCTCCGTCCTTCCGCCCACATTGATGGTCTGCTGATACTCACGGCAATAGGCGCCAGTGGGGCGGTCATAACCTTCACGGACCGGTGTATAGGTACCATAGTTGCCGCTTTGCGGATTGCTCCACGAAATCTGCTGTCCGACAGGGGCGGTATAGGCCTGTGACTGGGCGCTGTTCATTGCAGCCATGTCTGCATTGTCCAGGGATTCGCCGATCCCGCTGCCAACCAGGGCGCCCAGAAGAACGCCGGCGCCAGTAGCCCAGAGACGGCCGGATCCTCCACCAATCTGGGAGCCCAGAAGACCGCCGGCTACTGCGCCAAGGCCTGTACCTACCGTCTGTTTGGTACCCATATTCTGGCAACCCGCCGCTGCAAGCGACAGGACAAGAAGGGCTGCAACAGCTGCTTTTCTGCTTTTTCCGGTCATTGGTATCTCCTGGTTGGGTTTGGGATCGCTGAAGTCCGGCATACGGGCCGGAAAAACAGGACACAGCTTCCGGCGAACCTGTACACAAATCATAGTCTGGGCCGAAAATCAGGCGCAAGTGTGGCATCAGACGCATGATTTCCTTACAAAGGATTACCCGAAAAGAGCCGGCCTCTATTCCCTTGCGTGCCAGGCATCCGGCACATGACAGGGCCAGCGGCGCGGCACAACCAGCATGGCGTCAAAGCGCACAGGCAGGTCAGCCAGATGGGGATGGGCCGCCAGAAAAACCTGTGCCGCGCGGGCCAGGCGCTGCTGCTGGACCGGGTGAATGGCCTCCAGCGCCATGACGCGGGAAGGCCGGGCCTTGACTTCCACCATCACCAGGATGTTCCCCCTGCGGGCCACCAGGTCAATCTCCCCAAGGGGAGTACGCCAGCGGCTGGCCAGGATACGCCATCCCTTCAGACGGAGCGCCCAGCGGCACAGGGTCTCTGACACATGGCCACGTTCCCACGATTTATGCCCCCTGATCCGGCGATTCTCCAGCGGCAGGCTCATGTTTTTTTCCTCCCCAGGACCAGGGCCCGCTCATAGACCTGCCGGCGGGGCAGACCGAGCGCCAGGGCCACCTGCGCCGCAGCATCCCGCACCCCTGACCCGGCCAGCGCTTCTTCCAGGGCCCGGTCGATCTCCTCGGGCAAGGGCGCAGCCATGTCCTTCAGGGGCGGTCCGACCACCACAACAATCTCGCCTTTCGGGGGGCCGCTGGACTCATAATGTCCGGCCAGATCCTCCAGGGATCCCCGCCGGACTTCCTCGAACAGCTTGGTGAGTTCGCGGGCCACGGCCGCTGGCCGGTTTCCAAGGACAGACGCCATGTCGCGCAGGCTGTCCGCCAGACGCGGCACCGTCTCGAAAAAAACCAGGGTAGCCGGAACAGCCGCCAGCTCTGACAGCACCGACTGCCGGGCAGAGGTTTTCGGGGGCAGAAATCCTGCGAACAGGAACCGCTCTGGCGGAAGACCCGACAGGATCAGGGCGGTCAGCGGCGCGCTGGCTCCCGGAATAGCTGTTATGGGAACCTGCTCCGCAATGCACGTCTGGACCAGCCTGTACCCCGGATCCGACACCAAGGGCGTTCCCGCGTCGGACACCAGGGCCGCCGCCTGGCCGGCTTTCATCCGCTCCAGCAGCTGCGGTCCCACCCTGTCTGCATTGTGCTCGTGGTATGATACCAGGGATGTGGCAATGCCATAGCGGGCCATCAGGCTTCCCGTCACCCGGGTATCCTCGCAGGCGATCACATCCGCCGTGCGCAGGACATCCAGGGCGCGCAGGGTAATATCTCCGGCATTCCCAACAGGCGTAGATACCAGCGACAGGCCGGGATCCGCTTTACTCCTGCCCTTCGGGACAGTAGGTTCTTCGGTCTGTGAAGAAGGAGTTGGCAATGCTGTTTTCCGTCCGGGGCCTGTCTGCCGCATTGGGTGTTCTCGGGATTCTGGCCATGGCGGCCTGTACTCCCACCACCATACTGCCGGGAAAGGGCCCACGGCAACAGGGAGCTGGCACAGGCACAGACGGAAAAATGAAGGTAGGCCTCCTGGTCCCGCTCAGCGGAAAGTACAGGGCGACCGGACAGATGCTGCTTGAGGGAGCCCAGCTGGCCCTGTCTTCTCCTGCAGCATCAGGCATCGAACTGCTGCCCCGCAACTGCTGTGCAACGCCGGACCAGGCGCGCGAGGAAGCTTCCCGGCTGGTCAGCGATGGAGCCCGGGTCATCGCAGGCCCGCTGCTGTCCTCCTCCGTCCCTGCTGTGGCCGGTGCAACGTCCCGCAACGGAATCCCTGTCCTGGCCTTTTCCAACGATCCCGCCGTTGCGGGCGGCAACGTCCACATCATGGGCTTTTCCCTGGACGACCAGGTTGTGCGGATGCTGTCCTTTGCCCGCCAGCGCGGATATACCCGGACCATTGCCCTTGTCCCAGACAGTCCCTACGGGCAGATGATCGCCCACAGCCTTGCGGACCAGCCGGGCATCAGGACCGAGCGCTTTCCGGCGGATTCTCCGGGCATACAGGCCCTGACAAAGCGACTCGCTTCGGAAAGACAATCCTTTGATTCCGTCCTGATGGCTGCCAGCGGCGATACCCTGCGGCAGCTGGCCAGCTTTCTGACGTATTACGGGGTAGACACCCGGAAAGTCCGGTTCATGGGCAACAGCCAGTGGGACAACCCCTCCCTGTGGCAGGAAGGCGCCCTGAGGGGAGCATGGTTTACAGCACCGCACCCCAATGGCTGGAAGGCTTTTGCGGAACAGTTCCGCAGCACCTTTGGAAAAACGCCGCTGCGCCTGGCCAGCCTGTCCCACGATGCCGTCCTGGTTGCCGCTGAAGCCGGAGATCTGGAAAAGGCTGAGGGCTTCAGGGGCGTGGACGGAACTGTCCGGTTCCTGCCCGACGGGCGCACCCGCCGGGACTGGTCCATTCTGGAAATCAGGCCGGAAGGGCCAGCTGTAATTGATTCCGGAGAGAGCCGATAAGAAGTACAACCCCCTGCAGAACACGCCGGGACGAGGGGAGTGCCAGGAGAGAGGAACGCAAAACCGGAGCGTACACGGAGTACGTGAGGATTTGAGTACCGCAACGACACAGCAATCACCCGTCCCGGTCGGGGTTATGGAGGGGGGTTGCCGCCTTGGCGCTGACATAATAGGATGAGAAGAACACCCTGCTACCGGAACAGGGAAAAGTACGATCCATGCCTGATCCTTATCGCCCCTCCCCCCCAGCACCGGGAAAAACGCCCGGCGCGGTGATTTCCGCAGCGGAAAACCTTTCTGAAAGCACCGCCTCTGCCGTAGGGGCCCTGCTTCAGAACCAGCGGCGGAAAATGGGCCTTTCCCTCGAGCATGTAGCCTCGGAGCTGCGCATCCGCCTGTCCTATCTGGAGGCGCTGGAAAAGGGCAACTTCAAGGCCCTGCCCGGACTGGCCTATGCCTCGGGCTTTCTGCGGGCCTATGCCGCTTTCCTGCGCCTGGACGGCGTGTCGCTGGTCAAAAAATTTCAGGACGAGGCTTCTGCCGCCGCCCGCCAGCTGGACCTGCACCTGCCCCAGCCGGATCCCGAGTCCACAGCCCCTGGCAGCAGGACCATGACCGTGGCCGCCGCCGTCCTGGTCCTTGTCTGCGTCCTGTGGTACGCGCTGTCTGACGGAGACCGGGAACTGGCCGAATTTGTCCCCTCGCCTCCCGGTACAGAAACAGAACAGGTGGCCCAGCCTGCCCCCTCCACCGAAACCGCTGTTGCCGACACTCCGGCAATCCCCACCGGTGACCCTGCACTCCTTTCCCCGCTTCCTGCCACTCTCCAGGAACCACCACCGGCCCACACCTCCCGTGTCATGATTCGTGCCCAGGTGGACAGCTGGATTGAGATCCGCGACACCGCCGGAAGACAGCTGTTCTCGGGCATCATGAAAGTCGGGGAAATCCGCCCGGTGCCGGAAATGCCCCGCGCGGTCCTGACCACAGGCAATGCGGGCGGCATCGCCCTGTCTGTGGATGGCCACGACCTCCCCTCTCTCGGCCCCCGGGGCAAGGTAGTCCGCAACATCCCGCTGGACGCCGACACCCTGAAACAGAAATACGGAACACAGGTAACGCCATGACCAATATGCTCGAGGCTCTCCGGAAGGAGACAGCCCATTCCATCAATGCCGCCTCTGATCCCGCCGCGCTGGAGGAAATCCGCGTGGGTGTGCTTGGCAAAAGGGGCCGCATCACGGATCTGATGAAGGAGCTGGGCACCCTGTCAGCCGAGGAACGCAAGGTCCGCGGCGCAGCCCTGAACACCGTGAAGGAGGAAATCTCGGCCCTTCTGGAAAGCCGCAAGACTGTGCTGGAGGCCCAGGCCCTGAACCAGCGGCTGGAGGCCGAGCGTATTGACGTGACCCTGCCTGTACGCCCGTCTGACCGGGGTTCCATCCACCCCATCAGCCAGACCATCGAGGAGCTGATCGCCATCTTCGCCGACATGGGTTTTTCCGTCGCGGAAGGCCCGGACGTGGAGACGGATTTCAACAACTTCACCGCCCTGAACATGCCTGAGTGGCACCCGGCGCGGCGCATGCATGACACCTTCTACATGCCTCCAGGACCGGACGGCCAGACGCGTGTCCTGCGCACCCATACATCACCTGTCCAGATCCGGACCATGATGTCGCAGAAGCCACCTCTGCGGATTATCGTTCCCGGACGAACCTACCGCTCTGACAGCGACATGACCCATACCCCCATGTTCCACCAGGTAGAGGGGTTTGTGGTGGATGAGGCGACGCACATGGGCCACCTGAAGGGATGCCTGATCGAATTCTGCCGGACTTTTTTCGGAGTTCCCGATCTTCCCCTGCGCTTCCGGCCCAGTTTCTTCCCCTTCACCGAACCTTCGGCCGAAGTGGATATCGGCTGCTCCCGCAAGGGGGGTGAACTGAAGCTAGGTAACTACGGCGACTGGCTGGAAATCCTCGGTTGCGGGATGATCCACCCCAAGGTGCTGGAAAGCTGCGGCATTGACTCCACCCGGTACCAGGGTTTTGCCTTCGGTATGGGCATCGAACGCATCGCCATGCTGAAATACGGCATCCCGGACCTGCGCACCTTTTTTGAAAGCGACATCCGCTGGCTGAAGCACTATGGCTTCCGCGCCTTGGATATTCCCAGCCTGGCCACAGGCCTGGGCGGAGTATAATTACCTCTCCCCTTGAGGGAGAGGTCGCGAGGGCCAAGGCCTGAGCGGGTGAGGGGTCGCAAGAAAGACTCTTCGTCCGTACCCCTCACCCGACCCACTTTCGCTTCGCTTCAGTGTGTCGACCTCTCCCTCAAGGGGAGAGGTAAAACCCAACAAAAAACCGCGGGGTTTGCGCCCCGCGGTTTCTTTTGTCACACCTGAACAGCTGGCGATCAGAAGTCCATATCGCCCATGCCGCCCATACCACCGCCGCCACCGGCGGGAGGAGCCTTTTTCTCGGGCTCGTCCACCACCAGGGTTTCGGTCGTGATCATCAGGCCTGCGACTGACGCCGCATCCTGCAGGGCCACGCGCACGACCTTGGTCGGGTCGATGACGCCGAATTTGAGCATGTCGCCATACTCGCCGCTCTGGGCGTTATAGCCATAGACCGTGTCATCATTGTCCAGAAGCTTGCCAACGACCACGGAACCGTCAACGCCGGCATTCTCGGCGATCTGGCGAACCGGAGACTGGAGGGCACGGCGGATGATATCGACACCCACCCGCTCGTCGTCGTTGGGGGTCTTGAGCTTGTCCAGAGCCTTGATGGCGCGCAGCAGGGCTACGCCGCCACCGGCCACGATGCCTTCCTCGACCGCAGCGCGGGTTGCATGCATCGCGTCATCAACGCGATCCTTGCGCTCCTTCACTTCCACTTCTGTCGCACCGCCAACGCGGATAACCGCAACGCCGCCGGCCAGCTTGGCCAGACGCTCCTGCAGCTTTTCCCGGTCGTAGTCCGAGGTGGTTTCCTCGACCTGCTGGCGGATCTGGTTGCAGCGGGCCTCGATGTCCTTTTTCTTGCCGCCGCCGTCCACAATCGTGGTGTTGTCCTTGTTGATGGACACTCTCTTGGCCGTGCCCAGCATGGAGATATTCACATTCTCCAGCTTGATGCCCAGGTCTTCGGAAATGACCTGTCCACCCGTCAGGATGGCCATGTCTTCCAGCATGGACTTGCGGCGATCGCCGAAGCCAGGCGCTTTCACCGCAGCGACCTTCAGGCCACCGCGCAGCTTGTTGACCACCAGGGTGGCCAGCGCTTCACCTTCCACATCCTCGGATACGATCAGCAGCGGACGGCCAGACTGAACCACGGACTCCAGAACCGGCAGCAGGGGCTGCAGGCCGGAGAGCTTCTTTTCGTGCAGCAGGATATAGGGGCTGTCCAGCTCAACTGTCATCTTTTCCGCGTTGGTCACGAAATACGGGCTGAGATAGCCGCGGTCAAACTGCATCCCCTCGACCACGTCCAGCTCGGTCTCCAGGGACTTGGCTTCCTCAACCGTGATGACACCTTCCTTGCCGACCTTGTCCATGGCCTTGGCAATCATGTCGCCGATTTCCGTCTCACCATTGGCCGAGATGGTGCCAACCTGCGCGATTTCCTTTTTGTCAGAAATCTTTTTGGACTGTCCCTTGACGTGCTCGACCACAGCCTCAACAGCCTTGTCGATGCCACGCTTCAGGTCCATGGGATTCATGCCCGCCGCCACAGCCCTCGTGCCTTCCCTGAAAATGGCATAGGCCAGAACGGTAGAGGTCGTTGTACCGTCCCCGGCAAGATCATTGGTCTTGGACGCCACATCCTTGATCATCTGTGCGCCCAGATTCTCGAATTTGTTCTTCAGGCTGATTTCCTTGGCCACTGTCACCCCGTCCTTGGTGATGCGGGGGGAGCCAAAGGACTTTTCGATCACCACATTGCGGCCCTTGGGCCCCAGGGTTACAGCCACTGCGTCGGCCAGGATCTTTGCGCCGCGCAGCATGTGGTCACGGGCGCCCTGCCCGAAGCTCAGTTCTTTTGTTGGCATGGTATGTTCTTCCTTCAGGTTTGATTATGTACAGACAGGACCGGGTTACTTGCCCTTGCCGCCTTCAATGATGCCCATGATGTCGGATTCCTTCATGATCAGGTATTCCTTGCCATCAATCTTGACTTCGGTTCCTGACCATTTTCCGAACAGCACGATATCGCCCGCCTTGACATCCAGGGCGTGCACCCTGCCCTGTTCGTCGCGGTTTCCACCGCCGGCCGCCACGATGCGACCCTGCATGGGCTTTTCCTTGGCCGTATCGGGGATGATGATCCCGCCGGCAGTTTTTGTTTCTTCCTCAAGGCGTTCAACCATAACGCGGTCGTGCAGGGGACGAAGTTTCATAAATTGATCTCCGGTTGACGATGTAATCAGAAATTCCAGCACCAGACAAGGTGAGAGCCAGACATGTAGTCTTATCCTTCGCAGCTTTCAAGGGTCGGCTGCAATTTTCCCTGAATCCTGTGTTAAAACACCTTGTGTTTGAAAAGGGCCGGACGGTGTGTTACAGGCTTCAGCAGTTTTGCACCAGAACAGGGTCCGGACATTACCCATGCCCAGCCTGCGCGACCTGAAAAACAGGATCACATCGGTCAAATCGACCCAGAAGATCACATCCGCCATGAAAATGGTGGCGGCCAGCAAGCTGCGCCGCGCCCAGGAACAGGCCGAGGCCGGACGCCCGTACGCTGACCGGATGGCCCGCATGCTGGCCTCCCTGTCCGCAGGCATGGCCGGGGAAGAAATCCCCCCCCTTCTGGCCGGAACGGGCCGGGACCAGGTGCACCTGCTGGTGGTCCTGACGTCGGACAGGGGCCTGTGCGGGGCCTTCAACGGCAGCGTGGTGCGGGAAATCCGCCGCAAGATCAACGATCTGGTGGCCCGTGGCAAAACCGTGAAGCTGCTGTGCGTGGGGCGCAAGGGCCGCGACCTTCTGCGCCGCCAGTACCCGGGACTGATCGTTGCCTCGTTCGAGGATGTGGGCCGTAAACGCCTGTCCTTTGATGATGCGGACAGGATCACCACCCGGATCCTGGAGATGTTCGGAAACGGCGAATTCGATGTAGCCACGCTGGTCTACAACAAGTTCAGGTCCGCCATCAGCCAGGTGGTGACGCTGCAGCAAGTTGTGCCGGCCCCTGTCCCGGCCACACAGGCCGGTGCGACCGCAGGCTATGAGTTCGAACCCGATGAATCCCGCATCCTGGCGGATCTTCTGCCGCGCAATCTGGCCGTCCAGGTCTACAGCGCCCTTCTGGAAAGCGCCGCCAGCGAACAGGGCGCCCGCATGACGGCCATGGACAACGCCACCCGCAACGCCGGCGACATGATCCGCAGGCTGACGCTGACCTATAACCGCTCACGCCAGGCCTATATCACCAGGGAACTGATCGAGATCATCTCGGGCGCCGAGGCTGTCTGACGCTCCAACAAGGGGGAACTGAAATGGCTGACCACAATGGGGATGGAAAAGTGGATCAGGCACATTCGCAAACTCTGGCGCTTATGGATGCCTCTGGTTCCGCGCCGAAACAGGATACGTCCGTCCTGGCCGAAATTATCTGGCATCTGGAAACCAGGGCAAGCCGTGTGCCCCGTGAACATTGCTGGGCCCATGTTGACGCAGACAAAATGGCAAGTGTTCTGGAGGCCTTGAGGCCTCTGGGAATCAAACAGGACAAAGACTGGCCTACCCTTGAGGTAACTGAATGTGCTGGAGAATGGTTTGAACTGGTCATTTCAGCTCCCGGGGGGATCAGAAATCTGGAAGAAGCCCTTGCACCACATGGAAAAAGCATTATCCGGTCCGCTCCTGTTCATGGACCTGGACAGGGTGCTGCATCTCCCGCAGCCGGAGCCCGGCCTGTTGCCGGCTGACGGGGACAGCAGCCTTCGCTGAAAAACTGTCTTTCCCTCATGGAACCGCACTCCCGGATGTGGCATTCTGGCTCCCGTTGCTGAACGCTCCCACCCCTTCCCGAGGCCCGTGTCCATGACCCCTCTCCTGTCCGCAGCCTTCTGGCTGGTCCTGAAGATCCTGCAGATTTACCTGTGGATCCTGATCGCCAGTGTTGTCGCCAGCTGGCTGGTGGCGTTCAGCGTCATCAATACCCGCCATCCGGCCATACGCCGGATCCTGCTGGTCCTCGAGCGCCTGACAGAGCCCCTGCTGCGGCCCATCCGGCGGATCATTCCCCCTGTGGCCGGCATGGATCTGTCCCCCATCATCTTGGCCCTGGCCATCATTTTCCTGCAGCGGATCATTATCATGTACTGGCCGATGGTCCTTTATTGAGCCTGAAAGCTCCGGGAGAACCATGACCGAAACCCGCATCATCGACGGCAAGGCCATGGCCCGCGACCTGCGCACCCGCATCGCGGCGGGTGTGGCCACCCTGAAAGCCCGCACAGGCGTGGTGCCGGGACTGGCCTTTATCCTGGCGGGTGACGATCCGGCCAGCCAGGTCTATGTCCGGCGCAAGGACAGGGCCTGCCGGGCCGCGGGCATGGAGTCGCTGGAATACCGCCTGCCGGCAGATACAGCCCAGCAGGCCCTGCTGGACCTGATCGCCAGGCTGAACACCGATCCCCGCGCCCACGGGATCCTGGTCCAGCTGCCCCTGCCCGCCGGGCTGGACACCAGAACAGTGATCCAGGCGATTGACCCGGCAAAGGACGTGGACGGCATTCACCCTGTCAACATGGGGCGACTCGTGCAGGGACTACCCTCCCCCACTCCCTGTACACCCATGGGCTGCATGATGCTTCTGCGCCATGCCATGACCGGCCTTGCGGGCAAAAAAGCCCTTGTGGTGGGCCGCTCGATGATCGTCGGCCGCCCCATGTCCTCGCTCCTGCTGGCGGCGGACTGCACGGTCACAGTAGCCCATGCAAAAACAGCTGATCTGGCTGCGGAAGTGCGCCAGGCGGATATCCTGGTGGCCGCGGCGGGAAAGCCCGGCCTGATCCGGGGGGAATGGCTGAAACCCGGAGTCGTGGTGATTGACGTAGGCATCAACCGGATTCCCGGTGCGGATGGCAAAACGCGACTCGTGGGAGACGTTGATTTTGAAGGGGCGCAGGGCGTGGCGGCCGCCATTACCCCTGTCCCCGGCGGCGTGGGTCCCATGACCATTGCCTGCCTGCTGCTCAATACCCTGAAAACCGCAAGCCTGGCGCTGGGCGTACCCTGCCCTGTGGAAGCTGTTTTTTGACCATCTCCGGCAATATTTACTATCTCTTAGGAATTGTCTGGCATTCCTGTCTGTAAGGACCCCGGAAAACAAGAGGGCCCGTGGCAGAAACCCCCAAGGATGGAGCCGGACATGAAAGCGAACCTGAATATGCGGCTTGCAGCTCTCGCCACCCTCAGCGCCATTGCAGTGGCCCTTCCCGCCATGGCTGCCGAGCGCATTGCGTCCCACGATATCTGGATCCAGGCCGAGCCTGACCGGTCGCTCACCGTAACCGAGGTGATCGAGGTCGAAGCCGATAACCGCCGTATGGGCGATGGTGTTGTCCGCTATGTGGACCTGGACTCGGCGCTGGGCGGAAAGGCCCGCCTGAACCTGCTGTCAGCCACACAGAATGACCAGCTGACCCGCGTTACCCTGTCGGAAGACGGACGGGCCGCCCGGATCGAGGTCGGCCGCCCCGCAGAACTGTCAACCCGTGAGGGAATCAGCACCTATAAACTGCGCTATACCATCAGCGAACAGGTCAATACATCGGGAACCAGCGACAGGATCAGCCTGGGCTCGGTCCTGGGCATTTGGCCTGTCAGCGTTGAGCATGTCCGGATCAGGATCATCACCCCTGAAGGTTCGACCCAGACCTCGTGGTCAGCAGCCATCAACGGCAAGGCTGTTGCCGAAAAGGACGTGATGCTGGAAAAAATGACCGGAAACCGGGCTGTCCTCACCCTGAACCGTCCCCTGGAACGGGGTGCCGCCCTGTCGCTGGTCGCCACATGGCCGGAAGGCACGGTTCTGGCACCGAACCTGAAAGACCTTGCCGCCGGCTGGTATTTCACCAATCCTGCCGGCGCCACAATGGCGCTGGCGTACCTGGCATTGACCCTCTTCATGCTGCTGGGCGCCGTTGTTATGGAAAAGCGGGCAAAACGGGCCGGAGCCATGGGTAACGCTGTCTCGCTGCATGGCCTGTCGCCTGCAGCCCTGCGGGTGTTTGTCAGACGCTCTCTGGACAAGCGTGGCCTTGTCTCGGCCCTCCTGAGCATGGCTGCAAAGGGCCATCTGACCATCGTTGATGACCAGGATGGTGTTATCCTGCGCAGGAACTCGGGGGCGGACTACCTCACAAACCTGACGCCCGAGGAAACAGCCCTGGACGAAGGCCTGTTCCACATGGGAAGCCGGACCGAGGTCAGACTGGACAGGTATCATCGCGGCGCCGTGGAATCGGCCTGCCGGGATGCGGAATGGATCCTGCGGGACTATATGGGCCCAAGGTTCTGGAGGAACAGCCGCGGCTTCTTCGTCGGCGCCGTTATCATGGCCGTGATCGGGGCCGCCCTGACCCTGCACATGTCGATGCCCATCAATCCCGCCCCCTACCGGATGGCCGCTATTCTGGCAGCGTTTGGCATGGTTTTCGTCACCTGTGGCAATGCCCTGGCAGAAACCATCCACACAGCCCGCATGACCGGCCTGAAGGACGCCCTGTCGGGCACCCGCAACAGCCTGGCCCTTGTGGCCCTGCTGGCTGCAGCCGGGGGTCTGGTGTTCTGGCTGGGCGGCCTTGCAGGAACAATGACCACATGCGCCCTTCTGGGACTGTTCCTGTCGGCCCTGGTTTTCCATGTGATCTCGCACGGCCCCACGGCAGAAGGCCTGTATCTGGTCGAGGAAGGCCGCGCCTTCCGCAGCACCATGACACGCCCCTGGAAACTGGCCGGCAAAACCGGCGAGGATCTGGAAAAAGCCCTGGAAGCCTTTGAAAAGGGGATGGGCGCCTCGTACGCCCTGGGATCGGAACTGGCCTGGAGACGGTCGTTCCACAGCGTGTTCCGCGCCGTGGCCCGGGACGGCGGCCTGTACCAGCCCCCATGGTACAAGGGGCTGGACTTCGACCCCCTGGCCGTGGAACACAAACTCTACATCACCCTGAAAAACACCAAGGCATCCCTGTAGAATGCAGGCGGCAGGGAGAGCGAAAACTCTCCCTGCCCGTCCTTTTTCCCACCCGGCAAAACCCCGGAACCTGGCCGAAGCCTGTTCCTGCCTTGCCGAAAGTAAAACCGGCTGGCAGGGTTCTGCACATTCAGGACACAGGATTTTCCTGCCCGGGACAAGGGAACAGCGATGGACACGACACAGGACAGGCAGAATTCTTTCAGGCTTTTTTCAGAAGCCCTGCTCGAGACGTTTTCCACACTGAAGAAGACCGTAAACGCTTCCAGAGATGAAAAACGTCAGATTTCTGAAAAACGGTTCTCTATTCCGCAAGAACCGACTGGAGACCTATGAACGCCGGCAGTTCGTGCGTGATCAGCCAGGTGGGAACGGCGGCAAGATAGGCCCCCATCCGGCCCTTGGCCTCAAAGCGCTTGCGGAAATCGGTCCGGTCAAAGTAGTCGCCCATCCGGGGAATGATTCCGCCGGCGATATACAGGCCGCCCAGCGCCCCCAGGGTCATGGCCAGATCACCTGCCACAGTCCCCAGCATGGCGCAGAACATGTTTACGGCTTCGCGACAGATTGTGCATTCACCACTGACGCCCGCAGCAGCGATTTTCGATGGTGTCAGATCCGCCACAGGTTGCCCCGCCAGGGTGCACAAAGCCCTGTACAGGTTCTGCAGCCCCATGCCCGAGATCACGCGTTCCGCCGAAACATGGTCAAACTGGCCCCGCAGGACACGCAACACATCGGCTTCCCGGTCATTGAGAGCCGCCATGGTCACATGGCCCCCTTCCGTCATCAGGGCCGTCCAGGATGCGCCAGTCCACACAAGACCGGAAACGCCCAGCCCCGTGCCAGGGCCAACGACGGCTATGGGGGCCTTGTCCACCACGGTTCCTTCAGGTCCGATGCGCCGGCGGTCCCGCTCTGTCAGAAGGGGAATGCTCAGGGCCAGGGCCGTAAAATCATTCAGGATCCTGAACTGCTCAAAGCCGAAAGCCTTCCGGATTTCCTCAATGGAAAAGGCCCAGTGGTTGTTCATGAGGGATACCCTGTCCCCCATGATGGGCGAAGCTACGGCAAAGGCCGCGGACTTCAGGGGCGCCGACAGGGAAACCCCACCCAGATAGGCCCGTATGGCCGCTTCCAGAGAGGGAAAATCCGCGCACTGCAGAACCCTGGCCTGTTCAGGCCCTGCACCATTGATAAGGGCGAATCGTGCGTTGGTCGCGCCGATATCCGCAACCAGGACCGGCGCCTTCACGGGCCGGGCAGCAACAGCAGGGGCATTCATGACTGGCTTTCCATCAACCATTCGCAGAAGGGGGCAATCTGCCAGTCCGGACCTGTCCTGTGCAAGAACAAAGCTCCCCCTTGAACGGTCCCCGGGCTTCTGCTATCTCCCCGTGACCTGCGGGCCTGTTCAGGTCCCGCGCCACCATGGACATGTGCGGTCGTGGCGGAACTGGTAGACGCGCAGCGTTGAGGTCGCTGTGGGGCAACCCGTGGAGGTTCGAGTCCTCTCGACCGCACCAGTTCCCTGGATGACTGAGAGAGACAGGCCTTGGGGGTATTGCCAGTCAAACGCATAATGGCCAGATGACAAGGATTTCCGGAAACCGGAGCACAGCGTACGTT
>JALYJY010000040.1 GCA_030775045.1 Pseudomonadota bacterium
GGATGTACGACATATTCACCCGCAGGGCCGGTCCGGCCGGGGATTTTTTCGAGATTCCGGTCCAGAAGAAATGGGCCGGCGGTGTAATGGTCACGGCCCATGCCATCCCCCTGCGCGAGGCTACGGCGCCGGCCAGCGGATCGGCCTGGCTGGCTATGGATCCAGCGCTGACCACGCTGTCTGTGACCCTGGAGACGCCGCAGATGGTGCCGGGACAGGGGCTTCAGGTTCCGGTGATTCTGGGCAACCTGTCGCCGGGCGAAAAGGCTGCCGTGCTGGTGGACGGCCTGTTCCGCGAGGAAGGGTCGCAGACGGCCGCCCTGTCCGTGGTGGCCGAGGCGGGAGCAGATGGAAGGGTGACAGTGACCCTGCCTGAAGGGGGTGTACAGGGCCGGATTGATCTGGCCGTGCTGGCCTGGTCTGTGAAGAAGACGGGACGGGCTTCGGCAGTGCTGTCGGTGGACAGGAAAGGAAAGCTGGAGCGGGTGAGGGGAATCGAACCCCCGTCTTAAGCTTGGGAAGCTTCTGCTCTGCCATTGAGCTACACCCGCGCCGGAGGTGGCCTTTATAGGCGAGGTAATATCACGGTTCAAGGGCGGTTCAGGGCATGGATCAGGCACAGGCCTTTCAGGGTCAGCTCCGGATCCACGTGGTCGAAAATGTCTGTGGCGCCGGAGAACAGGCCTGACAGGCCACCGGTGGCGATGACCTTCATGGGCTGGCCGTATTCAGCCTGCATGCGCCGGACCAGATTTTCCACAAGACCGATATAGCCCCAGAATACGCCGGACTGCATGCCCAGAACAGTGGTTTTTCCGATCACGCGCGGTGGGCGGGCGATTTCGACCCTGGGCAGGCGCGCGGTGATCTGGTGCAAGGCTTCCAGGGAACTGTTGGGTCCAGGAATAATGATAATACCCTCATAACTGCCGTCAGCGCTGACTGCGCTGAAAGTCGAGGCTGTTCCAAAGTCCACCACAATGCAGGGACCGCCATACAGCTTTCCGGCGGCCACAGCGTTGGCCAGACAGTCGGCGCCAATAATGCCCGGCGGATCCATCAGGATACGGATTCCGCCGTTTGCATCCCCGGTACCTGCCAGGACAGGATCCTGGTGAAACCATTTCTGGCACAGGGTTTTCAGATTGAATATAGCCCGGGGCACCACGCTGCCGATAATGGCGGCGTCTACATCTTTTGGGCCAAATCCCTGCAGCGTCATCAGCTGCAACAGCCAAGCAGCGTATTCGTCCGCCGTGCGCCGGGGATCGGTGGCGCAGCGCCAGACAGCTTTTATCGTGGTTCCCTCGCACAGGGCAAACACCACATTGGTATTGCCCGCATCAATGGCCAGAAGCATGACGTACCCCCGACTGCACTGACTGCACGGTAATTGCACGCAACTGCACCATAATCCCACCACCGGAATCCTGTGCCCGTCTGGTTTTTGGGGTTTTCCCGGCCTTTAACTGCACCCTTGCGGCGCGGGTGCAATGGTTAACGCCGCGAGTCCGTAAACATTCCTTGTCATTTGTTGTCATTTTGTGGTGGTCCGGATTGCCCGTTCCCTTTTTTGTCATCGTGAGCGAAGCGAAGGATCTTCCGGCCGCAGAAAGATCCTTCAGTCGCTGCCGTTCCTTCAGGATGACAGCGGGAATGATGGTGGAAAGAGGGAAAGAAAACCCCGGAACCGTACGCACGTTTACCTCCATAATAAAGATAAAATTCCCTGTACAGGAAAATGATCCTTATGTCAAGGATCCCCTTTCCTGCGGACGGCTGGTCATGGGGAAACGCTTTCTTTTTCAGGAAAAAACACATCCGCGGCGGTGATGGTCTGGCGGGTGCCGTCGGGCAGGCGCAGGACCAGCGCACCGGAGTCGTCCAGCGCCTCGAACACGCCGGCAATTTCCCGGTCGGGCAGGCGGGCTGTCACGGGCTGGCCTACGCCCCGGGCCTGTTTCAGCCAGGCATCCCGGATGGCGGAAAAGCCCTGCTTTTCCCAGATGTGGACCCAGCGATCCAGGACCTGGACCAGCACGGGCAGGGCCTGGTCGGGTGTGACGGGATCTGTCATGCCGGCGGTCCGGCGGTGTACGCCCAGGTCCGTGCAGGGATAGGGCATTTCCGGCGGGTGGAAAGCCAGGTTGATCCCGATGCCGATGACGATCCAGGGGGCTGTCAGGTCCGCCTCCAGCAGCAGGCCGGAGATCTTGGCGCCATGCACCAGCACATCATTGGGCCATTTCAGGTTGACGGGAGTATCGGGCGGAAGGAAAGTCCGCACAGTGTCCGCAATGGCCAGAGCCGCTGCGAACGACAGGCGTGCGGACTGATCCAGCAACGGGCGCAGCAGGGTGGAGCAGTACAGGTTACCGGGAGGTGAGACCCAGGCCCGGCCCCGCCGACCGCGCCCGGCTGTCTGTTCCCGGGTCCAGACAACGGTGCCGGAGGGGGCGCCGGCGGTGGCCCTCTCCTTCGCCTCGTCATTGGTGCTGCCGATGGTGTCGAAGGCCACTAACGTATAACCGACAGGAAGTGCTACGGGGTCTGTTTCTTTCATCAAGTCCAACCTTGGCCTCACCCTTCGACAGGCTCAGGGTGAGGATTTTCTTCTGAGCCTCATGGTGAGCCTGTCGAACCATGAGGCGAATGGGCAGGCAAAAGCCCCATCACCCCGTAATCGACCCCGCCGCCCAGGCGGCCAGGTCCATGACCGGATTGACCAGCGCCAGAAAGGCCGGGAAGGTCAGCAGGGCTGTGCCGGCAATGACCAGGCGCAGGCTGGCGCCTTCCACTTTATCCAGGGAGGCGACAGGTTCTTCCAGCCACATGATACGGACGATGTTCAGGTAATAGAACGCGGCCACCACGCTGGAGAGCACGCCCAGGATGGCCAGGCCCAGCAGCAGGGGCTGGCTGCCACCCGCTTCCACGGCGGCCTGGAAGATGAAGAATTTGGCGAAAAAGCCTGCGGCCGGCGGAATGCCCGCCATGGAAAACATGAACACCAGCATGGCCAGCGCGAGGGGCATGTGGGTGCGGGCCAGCCCGGCCAGGTCAGAGAGTTTTTCCACCGGCTCTCCGTGCCGGCGCATGGCCAGCACAACGCCAAAGGCTCCGGCGGAGGTGAGCATGTACACGACCATATAGAACAGCAGGCCGCGCACGCCTTCGCTGCTGCCGGCTGCAAGGCCGATGAGGGCATAGCCCGCATGGCCGATCGAGCTGTAGGCCAGCAGGCGCTTGATGTTGTCCTGCCGGATGGCGCCGAAGGCCCCCACGATCATGGAGGCGGCAGACAGGAACACCAGGACCTGCTGGGCCTGGCTGTCCATGCCGGCGAACGGGCCCCACAGGATGCGGGCCAGAAGGCCCAGTGCCGCCACCTTGGGCGCCAGGGCGAAAAAGGCGGTCACCGGGGTCGGGGCGCCCTGATAGACGTCCGGCGCCCACATATGGAAGGGTGCGGCCGAGACCTTGAACGCCATGCCCGCCAGGACCAGGACCATACCCACCACCACGCCAAAGGGCAGGTTGCCGTTATGGCTGACCAAGGTCTGGGCCAGCAGGTCGAACGAGGTGCTGCCTGCAAAGCCATAGAGCAGCGACATGCCGTACAGCATCAGGCCCGAGGACAGGGCGCCCAGAACGAAATATTTCAGCCCCGCCTCGCCCGAACGGGCACGGTCCCGCTGGAAGGCGGCCAGGATGTACAGGGACAGACCCTGAAGCTCCAGCCCCAGGTACATGGACATCAGGTCGTTGGCCGACACCATGACCATCATGCCGGTAACGGCCAGGATCACCAGAACGGGATATTCAGACTGGCCCATGTCGCTGTCCCGGGTGGAGCGCAGGCCCATGAGCAGGGCCAGTACCGCGCCCGTCAGGATCAGGCCTTTCAGGACCAGGGCGAAGGGGTCCAGGATGAACATGCCGTACATCCCCACCTGCTGTGCCCCGCCGGTCTGGACGGCTACGGCCATCAGGATTGCAGCGCCCGGAAAGCCGGCCAGGGCGGCCACGTGCAGACTGTCCGCCACACGGCTGCCACGCAGGGCGCCCAGCATCAGCAGGGCCATGGCCACCAGGGCCAGATACACTTCCGGCAGGGCCGGGATGAAGAGGGGGAGAGATACAGTCATGGGCCTGATACCTCGAGCCTGAAGGGGGCAAGGTCTGCCGCTTTCCGCGCTGCGGCAAGGCGGGCCTGGTAGTCGGTGATCAGGGACCGGACAGAGGCGGCAGATATATCCAGGACCGGGCCCGGGTAAATGCCCATCCACAGCACCAGGGCAACGACGGGGACGAAAGTGACAGTCTCGCGCCAGGTCAGGTCGCGCAGGGTGCGCACATCCTCATGCACCACGGGGCCGAACACCACCCTGCGGTACAGCAGCAGCATGTACGCTGCGCCCAGGATAACACCCAGCGCGGCCAGGGCGGCGACCCAGGTTCTGACCATAAAGGCGCCCTGGAGGCTGAGGAACTCGCCCACGAAACCGCTGGTTCCCGGCAAGCCGACCGAGGCCAGCATGAACACCATGAACACAACGGCGTACCTGGGCATGATGTTCACCAGGCCGCCATAGCGGGCAATCTCCCGCGTGTGAAGACGGTCATAGACCACGCCCACGCACAGGAACAGCGCGCCGGACACCAGGCCATGGGACAGCATCTGGAACATGCTGCCCTGGATTCCCTGCTCATTGAGGGAGAACATACCCAGGGTCACAAATCCCATGTGCGCCACGGACGAATAGGCGATCAGCTTTTTCATGTCCTTCTGGACCAGGGCCACCAGCGACGTATAGATGATGGCGACGACGCTCAGGCCAAAGACCAGCGGCGTGAAGAACTCCGTGGCCTGCGGGAATATGGGAATGGAAAACCGCAGGAAGCCGTATCCGCCCATCTTCAGCAGCACACCCGCCAGGATGACCGAGCCCGCTGTGGGCGCTTCCACGTGCGCATCGGGCAGCCAGGTGTGCACGGGCCACATGGGTACCTTGACCGCGAATGAGGCGAAAAAGGCCAGCCACAGCCAGGTCTGCAGGGTGGCGGGCAGATCCGTGGTCATCAGCGTGGGAATGTCGGTGGTGCCGGCCTTCAGGTACAGGGCCAGGACAGCCAGCAGCATGAGGACCGAGCCCAGCAGGGTGTACAGGAAAAACTTGAACGAGGCATAGATGCGCCGCGCGCCGCCCCAGATCCCGATGATCAGGAACATGGGGATCAGCACGCCCTCAAAGAAAACGTAGAACAGCACGATGTCCAGTGACGCGAAGACCCCCACCATCAGGGTTTCCAGCACCAGGAAGGCCACCATGAACTCCCGCACGCGCTTTTTGATGGCGCTCCAGGCGGACAGGATACATACGGGCGTCAGGAAGGTGGACAGCAGGACAAAGGGCATGGAAATGCCGTCCACGCCAAGGCGCCAGGAAATGCCCCACGTGGGCATCCAGGGGATGCTCTCCTCGAACTGGAAGCTGGAGTTGGCGGGGTCGAACCACACCCACAGGCCCAGCGACAGGACGAAAGTGGCCAGGGAGGTGCCCAAGGCTGTGACTTTGGCTCTCTGCTGCGCCGCGGTGGAATCGTCCCGGGCCAGAAGCAGGATCAGCAGGCTTCCCGCCAGGGGCAGGCACAGCAGAATGGACAGCAGCGGAAAGTCAGGCATGGGTCACGGCATGAACGGGGTACGCAGAGGATATGGTGGCCCCACTCATACTCCTTCCCGCGCCGTCTGTGAAGGCCCGGAGGTCAGGGCATGGTGTGGCTGAGCAGTCCCCTTCCCACGACAACGGGCCAGACCACGGCAATTTCATCCCGGAAAACCTGCCGGATTTCATCCAGGACATCTTTGGTGCAGCAGACAACAACCCGGGGCCGGGAGTCTCCCCGGCCTTTCATTTGCGGGGATTCAGATTCGGGCCTCGCCCTCTGGATAACTGTCAGGTTCCTGTGATCCAGCCGGCTCCTGTTTTTTGTCCACCACAGGCTCAGCCGCTGCACAAAATCGCTGCTCTGGTCCAGGAGCTCGCCAGGATGCTCCTGAAGCGGAACACATCCGGGGGCGCTGTGCAGGACCAGATAATGGCCGGTGACAACTGTTTTCGGAGAGCGGTCGGGCAGGGCCTGAAGACCTGCATGATGCCAGGACATGGTTCATCCTTCGAATAATTCCGTGTCAGGGTATATGCAAGTAAAGGGCGCTTCAACAGGTCCCTGTTATCGGGCGCCAGGTTCCGGGGCGCCGTCCACGGCTGCGGTCTGCAGCCTGTTGTCCGGAACGCGCAGGCAATATGCATCGCTCAGGCGCCAGTCCTCATGGGCCCGCAGCCACGAGCGCAGTTCCGCCTGGCCCACCAGGTGGCAGGCTGTGGCGTTGGTGACTTCCGGGATCACGCTCATGTATTCCCGGCAGTCCGTGGGTTCATTGGCCAGACAGGCCACGACCAGAAGAGCGTATTTCATGGGACCCTCCTTCCACGGACAGACCCCCCATGGCCCTGTTCCTTTTTGCAGCGGACCATGCGGGGATCTGTCAGTCTTATCCTGCGCCCGGAACGCTTAATGGCAGGTTAAGTCCGGGCTGATACAGGTAATGATACGGCTCCGGCGGGGCGGAATTCAAAGGGGCGCAGGGGGGACTACGGAATCGCCGCAGGCGGGTTTTCTTGCGCAGGCCCATACAAATCGCCTAAAATTTCCGGATGATGACCGAACAGGACGTGATATCCCGGGTGCTGTACCGCGACGGGCTGATGATTGTGCTGGACAAGCCGGCGGGGATCCCCGTGCACGCCGGTCCCGGCAAGGGCCCCAATCTCGAGCAGTATTTTGATGCCCTGCGTTTTGGCTTTCCGCGCCCGCCCGGCCTGGCCCATCGCCTGGACCGGGATACCACGGGCTGTCTGGTCCTGGGCAGGCATCCGAAGGCCCTGCGCCGTCTGGGAAAACTGTTCATGGACGGGAAGGTGGAGAAGACCTACTGGGCCGTGGTCCGCGGCCGGCCGTCGCAGGATGAGGGCCGGATGGACTTTCCCCTGCTGCGGGTGCGGCAGAAAGACGGCTGGCGTATCCTGGTGGACGGGAAGGGCCAGGAATCCGTGACGGATTACCGCGTCTTTGGGTGCTCACCGGACGGCGCCCTGACGTGGCTGGAGTTGTACCCCCGCACCGGACGGACCCACCAGATCCGGGTGCACTGTACCCACGTGGGCCTTCCCATTGTGGGAGAACCGTTCTACTGCTCCCCGGAAATCCGCGGCAGCAGACCCGGCCGGGAGGGAATCCCCCTGCATCTGCATTCCCGGGCCATAACCCTGCCGCTGTATCCGAACCGGGATGCGGTTACGGTTTCTGCCGATCCGCCGGCGCATATGCTGGCGGCGCTGAAAGCCTGCGGGTACCGGATTCCGGAACAGGCCGCCTGACTGCTGCGGGAAATGGGACATGGCCAACACAGCCGTTGACGCTGGCCCAGGATGGGGGGAGGGGTTTTGTCACTGCACTGACAGACAGTTTTGACATGGTACTCCTCTCCGGATTCCATGGTTTCGGAAGAGGAAGAAACACACCAGGGTTGCGGATGTTCCCGAAGAAAAGGGGAACTGGTGGGCCCGGCAGGATTCACATAACGGCCAAAAGATATTGTAAATCTGCCATAACATGATGCCGTCTTTATTCAGGGTGCCCCCAAACATGCCCCCAGATTTATTCCCTTACATCTCCGGGCGCGTTCGGCGGTTGAACGCCTTTAGTTGCGTTCGGAGCCATACCGTACAAATCTTTAAAAGCAGGCAAGTCGTCTTCGTTTATAGGCTCAATTTTAGAGATAGTGCCACTATAAGGGTATTTATCATGCGTTTCTTTTTCCCCCTTTGCTTTTTCGTATGCGGCTATGGCGGCTCGAATTACTCTAACTACCTTTGCGACTGCGCCTTTTTTGTAAACTGGATCTTCTTCTGCACATTCCACATATGGAAGAGCCTCGATAAGGGCATAAAAAACACAATCCGCAGCACGAAGAAATTGCACAGAAAAATTAGTATTTTGCAAAGAAAGTGCAGAGAAGTCCCTCGCCACGGCCTCTTCCAGCTTATTGGTCACGGCCATAGCCCCATCTTTTCCATCTTGTCCCGCAGCTTGTTGTATTGATCCTCCTTCATGGAGGCATGCTTAATCGCCCTATTTGCTGTCATGTGCATCTTCAGGCAGTAGCGGATCATAAACCATAGTCCCTTTCCGCATTCGGGGCACTTCCTTGCCATCACTCACTCTCCCTCTGGCGGCGGGGGAAGGGGCATCCAGTGGGTGGGTTCGTTGTGCGCCCAAAAGGGGCCAGAAGACAATCGCCAGGTACTTCCACCACTTTTTGTGACACACCATTTTGCCTCTCGAACCCGAAATGGTGTTGTCCCCTTAGCTGGGTTAAAAAGAAGCACATTTGTCCCATCTTTCGGCGCTTCCTCTATCGGCCTCCACTCTTGTGATGGAATATTCGCTCGTGTGTTCAGAGCTTTTCTTAGATGTTTTCTCCACCAAAAATTCCCT
This sequence comes from Pseudomonadota bacterium, assembly GCA_030775045.1. Lineage (NCBI taxonomy): Bacteria > Pseudomonadati > Pseudomonadota > Pseudomonadota bacterium. Next base: position 8,566 of record JALYJY010000040.1, read on the forward strand.
GTCTCACCTTCCGGCTTTTCTCCAAACCAAACCCCATTAAGAGGACCTTGACCGCATAGAAACTTTACTACCTCATCTAAGTAACCCCCCTCTCTCACCGCGGGCGGTGCTGTCTGGTCCAGAAGCTGGCGGATGGTTTCAACTGCCCAGCCGCAGAAGAAAGCCCCGTTGGCTTTGTCTTCCATGTCTGACCGTGACCAGTCGTCAAAACTTTCAAGCCGGCGTTCAATCTCTTCCCGTGTCTGTGTCATGCCTTGCCCCATTGTTCTGCCATGGCTTCTGCAATCCCCTTGAAGAAACGGGATCTTTCCTTCTGCCGCTCCGGTCCCGGTGCCATTCTCCAGACGCGCTGCACAACACCCGGCGGTTTTTCCGAAATAGCAGGGACCAGCTTCGGAAGCCCCTTCAACCAGAGGCAGACGGCCTTGGTCTCGTTTTCGCCAAACATCCATGGCTGGACAACCTGATCCTGTTTGCGGATCTGACAGTGTCCGTGCTGTATGGGATTTTCAATACAAACCTTCGGTGCCCGACAATTCAGGAATTCGTAAAAGAACGCGACAGCCTCTTTCATTTTTTCCCTGCGCCCTGGCTGTGTGTCCAGCCACCGAACCCCCGAATTCGCCAGATATGTACAGGGCGGATGAGCTATGACCATGTCCCAGTCCCTGTCCAGTACTTCCAGCACGTCCCTCTGTATGTGTTTTGCAGGATCACCCTCTGAGGGCAGCAGGTCGCAGCTCCAGGCGTCGTGCCCACGGGCGGCAAATGCATCCCTCACAGTGGCTGAATATTCGCAGGCAACCAGGACCCTCACATCTCACCTCTTGCTTTCTGTATGGCCCGGTGCAGGGCGAGCTGGGGGGTTTTCCATCCGGATACTTTGACCTGCGGAGGCATAAGCATGTTCCAATCCTGAAGGATGCAGCCATATGAAAACTTGCCTCTAATACTGAGGTGTCCCGTCATCCGAGCCAATCTCCACCCCTCCGGAATGTCGTCCAGTCCGTAGAGTTTCTCGGTCATTTTGAAACCTTTCCATCAAGATCAATGGCCAGCTGCTCAAATGCCAATCTCGCCTTTCCTACGCACATGACATAATCATTACTGAATAAGCCTTTTGCTTCTTTTGTCTTCAGAAGTGTCTGTGTCCTCACAATGGCCTCTCCAATTATTTCAAGAAGTGCGAATTGCTCCTTGGTCACTTCTTCCTCGCTTCCAGCATGGCCTTCTCAAGGTCAAAGGGTTTGTGGGTCATTTCTGCCCCATTTCATGAGCTATGGCCTGGATGATGGCGTGTAGCTCTGCCAGCTCTTCCGTAGGAAGCCACGCCGAGGAAGGGATTTTTCTGCCGTTTGTAAGTTCAAAGCGAAAAACGTGCCCATCCTTAAATAGTTTTATCGGCCAGTACCCCTCAGGCCGGATCGCCTTCAAGGCGTTACGGGACCGAGTGTATTCTGGAAACTCCGGCGGCCATTCATCAAGAAGATTGACATACTCCCTTACCAGCCGATCAATCTCATCCAGCTTTTCCGTATCCTCCGGATCCACTGCCTCTATAAGGTCGAGGATCTTCTGTGCCTGGGGGTCGGTCATTTCACTCTCCGCAAAAAAGACGGGATATCCCGGCGGGGTCTCTTCGGCGCATGAACTGGCCGTGGGGTGAAATAGGGATCGTGCTCACCTCGCGCCCACCAGCCAAGGGCGATGCCACCAAGTCCCATTGCCAAGCAAATCATCGCTTCCATCCGATCCTCCCTGCTTCGATCATGGCCTCACCCCATGACATCAATGATTTTCACGGTCTTTTCCCGCAGATCCTCTGGAACCTTCCGGCATGCGGCCAGAACGCCGGCTTCATAGGCATTGTCCGGAAGATAATCTGAAGACTGGCCATCCATTCCCTTGTAGAAATCGGAAACGGAGGACAGTTCCAGGGCAGCAGCGAGCTGGTACAGCTTGCTGGCGCTGATCCTGTTGGCTCCCCGCTCATATTTCTGCATCTGCTGGAAGGTGACGCCGACGGCTTCAGCCAGCTTGTCCTGTGTAATATTCATGCGCGTCCGATAAAGGCGCAGGCGCTTGCCCACGTGGACGTCGATGGGATTGGGGCCTTCCCCGCGCCGGGTGATAAGGAAGGGGGTCATGCAACCCTCCAGGTGCGCTGGCCGCCTTCAACTTTGCGGACAGAAAATTTTCGCCCAAGCCTTTTTCCTGCGACCTGAGCTGCACGGTTAAGATATTTTGCTGCGCCCGCCGGAGTGAAAAAGCTGTCACCAACTTCCATCTGACTCCATGGGTACTTTTCTGGACTTCTAGCCCTACCTCTGACAATAGTCGGAATAGCAATACCCTTTTCAATCATAAACTCAGACATTGTTTTCTCCTTTTGTTGCATGGTTTCTCCACTCTACTTCAGGAAGATTTTCTTCCCATTTTGTGATGTCCAGCTTTCTCCAGGCTGTTGTGTTTTTTCCCAGCTGAACCGGTTTTGGAAACTCCCCGGCCTTAACCTTCCGCTCAATAGTTGACCGACTAAATTTTGTTAGCTTGAGAACGTCAGGCCATCTGAAAAAGAGTGACTCATTGTTTGTTTCCGACATCATTTCAGCTCCGTCATAGTAAGATTTGGCACCATGAAGATCGCCGACCCGCCCAGCATGGCGCGGCATTCCCATTCCTTCCGTTCCTTCGCGCATTCACTGACACTGGTCTGATAGACCCTGCGGACTGCGGTAATCTCTGACAGCCTGTTTTCAAGCGCGGAGACTTTTCCCGTCTGCCATGCAGTTGATACGGACCACAAAACGGCCGAGGGGACGAAACACATCAGGGCAAGCTTATTGTGATATCTCATGACTGGCCTCCGTGTGATTGATGCCACCTGAAATCACCGACAATCTGTTCCCATGTGCCGGAAGCTTTCACGTTTAAGTCGAGTTCTGATCTTGAGCGTACCCCGCATTTTCTGCGCACGAGATCCGTGACATGATCTTCCCCATATGAATTATCTGGCCTTGTAATGACGGGCCCCCATTTGGCATGTCCAGCAATCCATTTCTGGAACTCCAAATCAGAACACAGGATGCCTGCCTGCTGCGACGGGCGCAGGTCTTTCCACTGCTTCGGTTCATCCTTCTGGGGCAGTTGTTCGGAGTTTCCTAATAACTGCACCGGTGCCAGATCATTTTCGTGATCCTGCGAAAATGATCGATTCTGGTCCTCCGGATCCATCAGGCGCGCTACGGCGACAGGTCTTTCCTGCCCCGGCAGGGGAACTCCCCCCATGGCGGCAAGACACTTGTCTGCCTGCTCCAGTGGCACCTCTATGATGAGCTGGCATACGCTCCGGGTTTTGATCAGCTTGAAGTCAGAGAACACGCCCATGAATGCTGCTTCTGTCATAGGACCACCATCTCTTTAGAGAATTCCTGAACCTCAGGAACGGGAGTGCCCTTCGGTGCGCACATGATCTTGTTAAAGATCGTTTCCTTAACGCATGCGATTTTCATGCTTCCCCCCGTGCTTTCTGTATGGCCCGGTGAAGGGCGAGCTGGGGAGTCAGGGCCATGGAAAGAAAATCGCGTGCACGCCCGTCAAGGCAATCCATATGGCATTCATAAACGTATCTCTTTGGCTCCCCCTCAAGCGCGTCAATATCTTCCTCGTAACAAAGCTTGGCGATCCTCCACCCCTCCGGTATATCGTCCAGTCCGTATAACTTTTCTGTCATGCTATCCTCCAGAGACGGCACCCGCCCCGGACCTTCCGGGCCGTGAACTTCATTTGATATTTTTTCCCAGCTGTCGCGGCCATCCAGCAAACATTTCCTGTTTTTTTCTCCCCCGGTATCAGGAAGCTTTGCCCTATTTTCATCTCAGACCACGGGTAGCTGTTCCACTTTGAATCCCCCGACCCCGACAGCCTTTTCCTTCGAATTGATCGCAGTGGAATTCCGTCGTCTATTTTATATTTGGGCTGTAATTTCGGTGATTTTTGCGCTCCAATCCTCAATCTGGATTTTGCCTCTTCTGCAAGAAGCTTCAGATTTACCCTCTCAACGGATGGATCAAGGCCGGAATTCAGACAATTTCTCTCAATGTCCCTGCGCGCACGGGCCTCCTTCAGGCTGATCTGGGGATATACCCCTAGAGACAGGCTTTGCTCTTTTCCGCCCAACCAGTAACGGAAGCGCCAGTATTTCTTCCCGTCTGCATAGACCCACAGGTAAAGACCATCACCATCAGGAAGCTTCTTGATTTCCTGATCACCGCAGGAGGCATGCCGGCACTGATAATCAGTCAATGCCGCATGTTGGTTATGGTGAGAAGGTATTTCATCTTCTCCCTGAGCCCACCCATCCAGAAGTTCTCGCAACCACGCCCGAAATTCACGAGGAAGCAACGGCTTATTTGCACTGCCCATGATAATACTCCTATTAAAAGGGAATTTCGTCGTTAAGTTCTTCCGCCACGCTTCCGGCCTTAGCCTTTGCGTACCCGTTTGATCCGGCAGGCTTTTCGTCTTCAGCCTCGGCATTGCGGCTATCCAGCAGGAGGATCTGGCCCTTAAAGGCTTTCAGAACGACTTCTGTCGTGTACCGGTCGTTACCGGATTGATCGGCCCATTTCCGGGTTTCCAGAGCGCCTTCGGCATAAAGTTTTGAACCCTTGCGGACATACCTTTCGACGATCGGGATCAGGTGTTCGTTAAACACGACCACGTTGTGCCACTGCGTACTGTCCTTGACCTCGCCGGTGGCTTTGCTGGTGTACCGCTCTGATGTGGCCAGAGAGAATGAGGCGACCTTGCCCCCGTTCTGCATGGTCCGGATTTCCGGATCCTTGCCCACGTTTCCAACCAAAATCACCTTGTTGACGCTTGCCATTATGCTGCTCCCAGTGTTGAAAATTGATCCCGTTTCTCGTTCGCCCGCAGAATGACCCTGTCGTACAGCTCGGGCCGCTTTTCCTTCAGCTGTGCGAGCTTTCCGCCCTCGCCCGCCAGAAGGGCGTCGATCTGCTTTTCCGACGCGCAGGTCTTGAGCAGCCCCGCGATGCGGGCGGCCTCGGCAGTCAGGTGGCCCTGAGGCTCCGCCTTCTGGTGCGTCGCATTCTGGTCCTGGTCGGGATCATCCCCGGTCTCCAGCCCGAGGGCCTTCAGAAGGGCATACTTGACCGCGTAGCTGATCGCTTTGCCCGGTCCCTTGTCCTGACTGTCAATCCCGTATCCGCAGGCCGGAACGTCGATATGATCTGACGGATTGTCTATATTGGAGAACCGGACGACCAGATCCACCTCTGTCCTGTTCCCATCCTGGGATCTTTTCATTTCGACAGGGTGATAGACGATCCCGCACTCAAGCAGCACCGGGCGCACCTTGGCGGTCACAGCATCATGGGTGACAATGCTGTACTGCATCCCGCTGCGCTTTTCCTTCTGGATGTAGTCCACTTTTTGCATGGCAGCGTGCAGGCGCTGATGGATATTGAGCTGGGTCATGATCTACCTCGTCCTGATCTGAAGTGTTGTCCCGCCGTTCCCCAGGAGGGCCCCCGGTACTTCCTCGCCGTTCTTCAGGGCCTTGCCGATGGCCGCAAGATCGGGCTCCGGGGGCTTTACCCGCAGGAACTCCTCCGGCAGAAGCCTCTGGGAGATGATCTGAACCTTGGGAGGTGTTGGCCGGGTTCCGAATGTGAACTCCGGCGCTTCAATGCTTTTGAGACCCGCCGCTTCCATGACCTTCAGGGCGAATTCCTTCAGGCGGTCATGGCGGCGTTCGTACCGGGCCTTGCGTTCCGTCAAATCCGCCATGCGTCTCTTCTGCTTTTCCACCATGAGGGTTGCCTCAACGGCTTTTTCGATCAGCGCAACAAGCCGCTCCCGAAGGTCGGTTTCCCCCTCCAGGGTATCCAGCAGGCATTGCTCGTCTTCATCCAGGCCCTGGGCCAGAAGCTGGGCCTTGATGGCGTTCCAGTGCCGGAGTTCGCTTTCAATTTCGGCCGGGTTCATGTGGTCACCAGTATGACAAAAGCCAAAAGGAAGAAGGGCAACAGCACAGCCCACATGGGCGGCTCCATGTACCGACGCCTGCGCCGTTCATTGATCATCTGCTGCATTCTGTATTCGTCCCGTTCCAGACTTGTCACAGCGCACCTGCCTTCATCATGGCCCTGCCCATGTTCCACAGGTGAACGACCAGATCTGTCT
>JALYJY010000041.1 GCA_030775045.1 Pseudomonadota bacterium
GATCCGGACAAAAAGGTCGCGGATGTTGTGAAAGACCTGGCAGGCGAGCTGAAGGCGCCGGTTGTGCTCAAGGGCTTTGCCCGGTTCGCGCTGGGCGAGGGGATCGAAAAGGAACAAACCGATTTTGCCGCCGAGGTTGCCGCTGCTGCAGGAGCCGGCTGACCCAAAATCAGGGAAGGGGAGGGAGACGGACATGGCAAAAGGCTCTGCCCGCAATGCTGCTCCGGGCTCATCCCCGAAATACCGTCGGGTCCTGCTGAAGATTTCCGGCGAGGCCCTGATGGGCCATGGTGAATTCGGCCTTGATTCCGGAACTGTCAGCCGCATTGCAGAAGAGATCAGGGATGTTGTGGCCCTGGGCGTCCAGGTGTGCCTGGTCATCGGGGGCGGCAACATTTTCCGCGGTGTATCCGGCGCTGCGTCCGGCATGGACCGGGCCTCGGCCGACTACATGGGCATGCTGGCCACGGTCATCAACGCGCTGGCCATGCAGAACGCGCTGGAGCAGATCGGGGTCCAGACCCGCGTCCAGTCCGCCATTCCCATGGCCACAGTGTGTGAGGCCTATATCCGCCGCCGGGCCGTCAGGCATATGGAAAAGAACCGGGTGGTCATTTTTGCGGCCGGAACGGGCAATCCCTTTTTCACCACGGATACAGCCGCTGCCCTGCGTGCGTCCGAGATGGGATGTGACGCCCTGATGAAGGGTACCAAAGTGGACGGCGTGTATACGGCGGATCCGAAAAAGGATCCCTCGGCTACCCGTTTTGACCGGCTCACCTATATGGATGTGCTGACCCGGGACCTGCGCGTCATGGATCCGTCTGCCGTGACCCTGGCGCGGGAAAGCCGGATTCCCATTGTCGTGTTTTCTATCCACACCCACGGGGCCTTTGCCGACGTAATGGCCGGCCGCGGTCCCCACACCATTGTCAGTGAGGAGGGCAAGCCATGAGTTTTCCCGGTTTTGACGATGTCCAGCGCCGTATGGACAGTGCCGTTGAGTCGCTGAAAAAGGAATTTGCCGGTCTGCGCACGGGCCGGGCCTCGACCAGTATGCTGGAGCCCGTGACCGTGGAAGCCTATGGCAGCATGATGCCACTGGCACAGGTGGGTACCATCGGCGTTCCCGAACCCCGCCTGCTGACCGTGCAGGTCTGGGACAAGGGCATGGTGAAAAACGTGGAAAAGGCCATCCGCGATGCCGGCCTTGGCCTGAACCCCCAGCCGGATGGCCAGCTGATCCGCGTTCCCGTTCCGGAACTGAGCCAGGAGCGCCGCCAGGAACTGGCCAAGGTGGCGGCAAAGTATGCGGAACAGGCCCGGGTCGCCATCCGCAACGTACGGCGCGACGGCATGGACATGCTGAAAAAGATGGAAAAGGATGGAACGCTGTCGGAAGACCAGCACAGGACATGGTCCGAAAAGATCCAGACCGCGACAGACCAGCACATCAAAAAGGTGGACGACAGCCTGGCCGCCCGGGAAAAAGAGATCCTGCAGGTCTGATTGCCCATGCCGGAAATCCCGACTCCTGACAGATTTTCTCCGCCAGACCATGTGGCCATCATCATGGACGGTAACGGCCGTTGGGCAAAGGCCCGGGGCCTGCCCAGGACCATGGGCCACCGGCAAGGGGTCGAGGCTGTCAGAAGAGCGGCAGAGGCCGCACAGGATCTGGGCGTCCGCTATCTGACCCTTTTCGGGTTTTCCTCGGAAAACTGGTCCCGCCCGGCCAGCGAGATCGGGGACCTGATGGGCCTGCTGCGGCTGTATCTGAAATCCCACCTGAAGGAACTGCACGAGGCCGGCGCCCGTCTGCGCATTATCGGCCAGCCGGACCTGCTGCCAGAGGACATCGCCGCACTGATCCGTGACGCGGAAACCCTGACCCGGGATAACAGCCGCCTTTTCCTGACCGTGGCCCTCAGCTATGGCGGGCGGCAGGAAATCGTGGAGGCGGCCCGCCGGATTGCAGTGCAGGCGGCAGAGGGAAAACTGGATCCTGCAGCCCTGGATGAACAGGCTTTCGGGTCGTTTCTCTATACCCATGGCCTGCCTGATCCTGACGTTCTGATCCGCACCAGCGGCGAAAAGCGCCTGAGCAATTTCCTGCTGTGGCAGATGGCCTATACGGAATTCGTTTTTACCGATACCCTGTGGCCCGATTTCTCCCGGAAGGATCTGGAACAGGCCCTGCAGGATTACGCAGGACGGGAACGCCGCTTCGGAAAAGTCGCCACCCATGCGTAATCTGATCCTGAGGATCCTGTCCGCACTGGTCATGGCCGGAGTGGCTCTGGCAGCCCTGTGGACAGGCGGGTACGTATGGCTGGTCCTGCTGGCCATCGGCGGGATTCTGGCTGCCCGGGAGTGGATAGGTCTGGCGCGGGCGCTGCACCTGAATTGGCCCGCAGCGGTTGCAGCCGGGATCCTCTGGCTGGCTCCGATCCTGCTGGCCCTGTCCTGGCTGCGTCTGGATCTGGCGGACGGGTTCTGGATGACCCTGTATGTTCTCGTGGTCGTGGCAGCCACAGACACCGGGGGTTATGTGTTCGGCCGGACCATCGGTGGTCCGAAACTGCTCCCCCGCATCAGTCCGAAAAAGACCTGGGCGGGACTGGGCGGAGCCATCCTGTTCGGTGCGGCGGCAGGGGAGGGAATATCCCGGGCCTCGGGAATTCCCTGGATCATGGGTGAAGGGTTCCTGACGGGTCCTGCCTTTATCGGCGGCGTGCTGGTCATTGTGTCCCAGGCCGGTGATTTTTTTGAGTCCTGGCTCAAACGCCGGGCAGGGCTGAAGGACAGCGGCCACCTGATCCCTGGCCATGGTGGCCTTCTGGACCGCATCGATGGCCTTCTGTTCGCCGCGCCGGTCTTTGTCCTTGCAGTGATCTGTTTCACGTGAAACGGGGCTGATTCCCAAAAACACCATCTTGCGTCAACGTCCCGGATCGCCGCATAATCAGGAAAGATATATCGGGAGTTGTGGCCATGCGGTTTTTCCCCATACGGTTTTTCCAGTGTCTGGCAGTTCTGGTTCTGGTCGTGTTTTCAGGCAGCAGTGCGCTGGCCCAGACGCCGTCCCCGGCACAGGGGCCTGATCCCGCAAAGGTTCCCGCGCTGGCCTCGGTCCGCCAGCTGACGCCGGACATCCTGTGGCTGGGAAGCTGGGGCGGGCTGGACAGCTGGGCCGCCACCAGGGAAGGCCAGACGGCTGTTTTCTATACAACGGCCGACGGGATGGGCATCCTGACCGGCCCCCTGTTCGACGGCGCCGGAGCAAACATCACAAAACAGCAGGTCGAGGCTGCACAGGCCGGGGGCTACAAGCTGGGTATGGCCTTCCAGGAAGCCCCACCCCCGCCTCCTCTCCCCACCGCACCCGGACTTTCCCCGTCTCCCGTCGCGCCGATGGTTGCCGCCCGTCCCCATGCCCCGCAGCCGGCAACGGGAGCCAACATGGGCGAAACCATGTATGGCGAGCTGGAAAAAACCCACTGGTTCAGGTTGGGGCAGGAAACAGGGCCGGTTCTGTATTTTGCCTTTGATCCGCGCTGTCCGTACTGCAAGGAAGTTTTCCGCAAGCTGAAAGAAGGCGCGGCGGCGGAGGGCCGGGTCCAGGTGCGCATGGTTCCCGTCGGCCTGTTGTCCGAGGAAAGCATGATCAACGCCGCATCCCTTCTGGCGGCACCGGATCCTGCCAAAACCTTTGAGGCTTTCCTGTCCATGGGGCCCAACGCCCTGCAGGGCCTGGGCAACCAGGAATCGGGCCAGAAACTGCTGGAAAACATGCAGTTTGTCCTGCGATGGGGTATCGACGGAGTTCCGTGGCTGTCGTACCGCGGCAAGGACGGGAAAATCAAAATCCTTAAAGGCCAGCCCAAAGATCTGGACGCTGTCATCAACGATATTGCCGGATAGCCTGCCATGAGCCAGCCGCCTGACAAACCCCCTGTCCCCGCCCGGCCCGCTTCCCGCCCGGTGGCTGCAAAGCGCCAGGCTCCACTGGCGGGCGGCACATCCGGAAAACCCGGCGAGCTGACCCCGGAAATGCGCAAGGCCCTGCGCTTTGCCGGCACCCTGTATGCCCTGGTGGCGCTGGGTATCCTTCTGGTGGCCATAACCTTTGCCCTGCGGGGCGAAGTGGTAACAACCCTGATTGTCCTGATCCCCGCGGCCATTATGGGAGCCATGGCGTGGCAGTGCCTGCGCAAACTGTCCTGACCGCATGAGCGTTTTTAATATCCTGGTGACATACTGGCCCGCCTTTCTGAAAGGCCTGTTCGTCACCCTGCAGCTGTGCGCCATCATCTGGACCGGCGGCCTGGTTCTGGGCGCAACACTGGGCATGGCCGGTACGCGGCTGCCCGCAGCAATCGGCGGTCCTTCGCGAATTATCTCCTTTATCCTGGGCGCCACACCCCTCCTGGTGTTCCTGTTCTGGATGCACTATTCGCTGCAGGGGATGCTGGGGATCGTGATCGATCCTTTCTGGACAACGTCCTTTATCCTGACCGTCCTGAACATCTTCGGCGTGGCCGATATTGTCCGCACGGCCCTGGCTGATTTTCCGCGCCAGTATCTTGTGGCCGCACAGGTCACGGGCCTGACGCGCCGCCAGACCATCTTCCGGATCCAGCTTCCCCTGATCCTGCGCAGTACCCTGCCGTCCCTGTTGCTGCTCCAGGTGGCCATGCTGCACGCCACCCTGTTCTCAAGCCTGATCTCGGTCGAGGAAATCTTCCGCATGGCCCAGCGGATCAATTCGCAGATCTACAAACCTGTAGAGATCTATACGGCCATGGGCGTGTTCTTCCTGGCCCTGTGCCTTCCGGTCAATGGCCTGGCCTGGATCCTGCGACAACGTTATACGAGGAATATCTCGGAGCACTGATTTTCCGGCAGCAGGGCCGGGACTATCCCCGTATTTCCTTCAGCCTCTCGACTTCCCGGCGCAGGGTGTCGCTGTCCGTTTTCAGCTTGCGGATGGCTTCGATGAGGGGGCCGGCCAGATGATCATAGGACACATATCTGATTCCCTCATTTTCCACGACAAGCTCGGGGAAAACCTTTTCCACGTCCTGGGCAATGACCCCAAGACCTTTCTTTCCGTCCTTTTTCCAGACATATGAGACGCCTTTGATCTCAAGAAGCCTTTCCAGGGCATTGGCAATGGGCCTGATATCTTTCTTCAGGTTTATGTCCGAGCCCGAGCAACGGGTACACGTTCCGCCGACAAACAGGTCGCCGCCGATGGCAACATTGCCCCCGAAAAATGCACTTTCCATTCCCCTGCTGCCAACGACCAGCGCTGCAGTGGCCTGATCGGAAGGGTTCGGACCTATTTTGACCTGACCTTCAAGGGTTGCAGGTCCCAGCACCCGCATGCTGGCAGAAGCCCTTACAAAAAGACTCTGGGCGACATCCGCCCGGCTTACAGACAATGTATTTGACACCACGTCCATAAACTCTCCCCTGTTGCCGGAGACCGTTCCCCTGGCGACAATATCGCCGTCCTGTTCCATTTTTGCCTGCCAGCCGGAGGCACAGTTTGTTGTACAGCCAGTGAATACTCCGGATTGTGTGTTGATATCTCCGAACACATGCAGTGTCATCGGCGTCCCCGTGCCATCCGGGTGCACTGTACTGATATTCGCCCCCGTCAGACTGAGCGTGTTCAGCAAACTCCGCCCGTTCATATCAATATCGGTATTCATCCGGTTGAACTCGGGGTTGCCGGCCACTACGTCCCGGTACAGGAACGGCGCCCCCAGATCCGTCGTTGCAAACATCGTTCCCGTGATGATGTCCCCCGCAGCCATGGGAATAACGCCGCCAAAGTCAGACACAGGGCGGGTCCATCCGCCGTAAGCTCCGCGAATCACCATCGCACCCGGAGGCTCGTCACTGTAGATGGTCCCCGCATCCGCCCCGGTCATTCCTACGATTCGCGCCGCCCGCAGGTCATCCACAGGGATTGTCGCGCCGGTCGCAGCCACAAAGGTTTCCACATTTCCGGCATTGTCATGCTGCACCAGTACCTGGTACCGCTGGCCCAGCGGATTCGTGTCCGTGGTGTTCGGTGAGAGATAGGCCGGCTGCAGCTCGGGCATCGGAGACGCAGGATCATCCACAACGCCGATGATGTGCCACTGATTCGGGGCGAGAAGAACGATTCGCGGCCGCTCGACCTGCGAATACCGGTTCGCAGCCTCGGCAATGGCCTTTGTCTGCCGGGCCACAGCCTGGTCCTGAAGCTGCTGGTTCATGCCGCCGATCAGGCGCCACACCCCGGCAAACAATACGCCAAGCACGGCGAGGCCAATGGCGAGCTCCACAAGGGTAAAGCCGCGGTGGCGGACAGAAGAGATGTTACGAAATATACGCATCGTTTGCCCTCTGGAGTGACCTCCTGGGTCATGATCCTTCAATTATGAAGAGAAAAGATGAAGAATCTGCCAGGAAAAGGAACAGGTCCTTCTTCCTGCACCGGATGGGGAAAACATGCAAGGGGAGGGGGCTTTGTATGGATCGTCTCCACTCTCATTGTCATCCTGAGGGAGTGGAACGACCGAAGGATCTTCTTGCTGCTCGGGAAAGATCCTTCGCTGCGCTCAGGATGACATCAGAAAGAAATTCTCATTCCGGTGCTCTGATTCACTCCGCCTCAGCCATGGCGACAGGGCCCGCTGCGAAGACGGACAGCATGGCGGGCATAAAGGCTTCCATGGCGGCTCCGCCCGGTGTGGTGACCAGGTTGCGGTCCGCGGCAACCGGGGTTTCGGACCACAGGGCGCCCAGGGTTTCCACAGGGCCTTTCAGGTCCGCCGGTCCTGTCACCGTCCGTCCGGACAGCCGGGAGCCGGCCAGGGCCAGAAGCTCCAGCGCCTGGCTGATGGCTGCGACGGGCTTTCCCCCGTCCATGAAGGTGTTGATGATCCGGCGCGAATGGGCGCTCTGTTTCAGTTTGGCGATACTGCGTGTTCCGCCGGGCAGCAGCAGGCAGTCGAAATCGGACGCCAGCGTTTCTCCCACCGGCAGGTCAATGGTGTGGTAGTGACCCCAGGTATTGCCGTGCCATCCGTTGGCCAGGCCGGAATCCACCGAGGCTGTTTTCATGCTGGCCCCGGCTTTCATCAGGGCGCGCTGGCATCCTGTCAGTTCGGTCTCTTCAAAACCGCTGGCAATCAGGACAAGAACTTTTTTCCCGGCAAGGGAAACGGGCTGACTCATAAAATCACAACTCCTTGAACAACAAGAATGAAAAAGGGAAAAACCAGGGATACCGGAACAGACCTCAGAACTGACCCCCTGTTCCGGGCCGCCACGCGGGCGGCTTTGCGGCAGGATTGGTGAGGCGGGCATCGGGGCGGATGCGGTCCGTGCCGCCCCCCACATAGTAGGGAATGCGAACCCCCATGAAATCGTCCACATCCTTCCACACAGCCTTGCGGATGGTGTCGGTTTCCATCCACAGCTCGTGCCTGGCGCCCTCGTATGTTTTCAGGGAGGTTTTCGACAGGCGGGTAGACAGGGCCTGCTGGGACCGGAAAGGGACAATCCTGTCATCCGGCGCGCTGAGGATCAGCTTGTCACAGCCGGACAGGGCTGCCATGTCGGTCTTGCCCAGTTTTTCCAGTGCGCGGAATGTGGCGTCCATCCAGCCAAAGGTCGGCCCGCCACAGCGCAGGGCCTGCTCCTGGTCCAGCCACTGACGCATCCGGTCAAACCGTCCCTTGTCAGAGGTCAGGGGATTGTTCTCAAAGGGTATTTTCGCCGGATCAAAATCGCCCTGGCCAAAGGCATAGGTTTCGGCAAATCCTGTGTTGCAGCCAAAGGAGGCCAGCGCGCGGGCGGTGCGGCGGGGAAAGGGCTCGGTCACCAGGTCAGCCATGGGCGAGGTGAAGATGATGCCTTCCAGATTGACGGGGTTTTCCGCCAGGTACAGCAGGGCGATCAGGGCGCCCATGGACTGGGGAAACCAGAACACTTTCCCCTCAGAGGCAAAGCGCACCATGCTGTTCATGAACAGCTTCATGTCCGCCACGTGGTCGTCATAGGATCGCACATGGCCGCGCTGCGGGTTTTTCGTCAGGCGGGACGATTTTCCCTGTCCGCGCCACTCGATGGCCAGGACACGGCCCTTGCGCTTGTTGATTTCCCCGGCCAGCTCGTCATACTTCTCGATGAATTCACCGCGGCCGGGCAGGATCACCACGGTGAACGAGGGGAACTGCACCGGCTCCCACCGGCCACAGCGGATCCTTTTCCCGTCCGGCGTGTCAAGCCAGCGGAAGGCGGCGGTGCATTTCAGGCGCGGGGGTTCAAAGAAAGACAATGAGTCTGCAGGTCCCGGATAATCTTTTTCCACTGCGAACAAATAGGGTATACACAGGGGCTGAATCAAGAGTTTCCTGCGGAATTCTTTCAGCATGAGAATATACCGGACCACCCGCGACCTGCCCGAGGACGCCCGGCGCGCTGTGGTGGCCATGGGCAATTTCGACGGCGTCCACAGGGGGCACCAGGCTGTGCTGGCGCGGGCGGCAGAGGTTGCGGCCGGTTATGGTGCGCCCCTGGCGGTCATGACATTCGAGCCGCATCCACGGGCCCTGTTTGCCCCGGAAACACCGCCGTTCCGCCTGACGCCCTTTCGCACAAAGGCCAGGATCCTCCAGGACATGGGGGTGGAGATCCTGTACGTCATCCATTTTGACCGCGTGTTCTCTGAAATGGCCGCCGGCCAGTTTGTGGAGGATATCCTGGTGCGGGACTGCGCCGTCCGGCACGTGGTCACGGGCGGGGATTTTGTGTTCGGCCATAAACGCTCGGGCGCTGGCGCCATGCTGCAGGACGCCGGCCAGCGCCTCGGGTTTGGCGTGACGCTGGTGCCCCTGACGCTGGGGGAGAATAGCCAGCCGTGCTCCTCCAGCCAGGTGCGAGCCCTGCTGCAGGCCGGGCAGCCAGAGCAGGCGGCGCAGCTTCTGGGCCGGCCCTGGCTCGTCGAGGGGCTGGTGCGGCAGGGGCAGCAGCGCGGCCGGACCATCGGCGTTCCCACGGCCAATCTGGATCTGGGGGAATACCTGCGTCCCGCCTTCGGGGTCTATGCGGTGCAGGTGGGGCTGGAGGACGGTCGCACCCTGTCCGGTGTGGCCAACATTGGCCGCCGACCCACCGTGAACGAGGGAACTGATGTGCGGCTCGAAGTGCACATCCTGGACGCCGGCGCGGATCTGGACCTTTATGATCGCCATTTGCGCGTGGGGCTTCTGTCCTTTATCCGGCCCGAACAGAAATTCGAGGACCTGGACGCCCTGCGGGCCCGCATCACGCAGGATATGGACCAGGCCCGGAATATCTGTCACCAGCATGGGCTGTAGGGAAGAAGGCTCCCACCCTCTCCCCACATGTCATCCCGACCGGAGCGTAGCGGAGTGGAGGGATCTCCTTCCGCATGAGATCCCTCGACTATGCGTCAATTGCATGACGCTTCGCTCGGGATGACAGGCTTGTTGAAACAGGCTTAACGACAGAAAACATGACGGAATATCGTGCATGAAAGAGATTTCTGGCGCATAATGGAGCTGCAAGGAGTACGGGTCATGCCGGTCATCGAGATCTATTCCACACCCTTCTGCGGTTACTGCAGCCACGCCAAGCGCCTGCTGGAAAGCAAGGGCGTGTCATCATGGACGGAAGTCGACATCATGCTGGAACCTGCCCGCCGGGACGAGATGATCAAGCGCACCGGCGGCCGCCAGACGGTGCCCCAGATCTTCATCGGCGGAAAGCATGTGGGCAGCTATGACGACCTGCGCGCCCTGGACAGGGACGGCAAGCTGGAGGCCCTGCTGAAGGACTAGAATGTGTCATCAACTGACGGATAATGGCCATCTGACTTCAGCTTTTTCCGCTTCCGGTGCTCACGCACATTTATGTACGCTCCGCTCCGGTTCTCGAAAACTCTTGTCATCTGGCTCATTCTGCGTCAGTTGATGACACGTTCTGGTCACCCCTGACTCTGGAGAAAACAGACAATGAGCCATCAGACAGCCCATGGCGGGGCCAATACTGTCCCGCCTTTTTCCCCGTCCGGTGAGGTGGCCTTCCTGGTGCGGGTCTATAATGCACAGCTACCCGCCTTTGGGGATTTTATCGGGTTCATCCTGGACCGGTCCCGGCGTACGGGGGAAACCACCGCAACAACCTTGCAGGATATGGTTTATGAGGCTCTGGATCATTTCGAGCCGGTGAAAGCCTGGGGAGGGAAAAGTCTGTACTTCATGCTTTATTCCCTGGGGGATCTGGCAGGTCTGTGGAAAGCGGCGGAAAATATCCCGGACGCAGAAGCCCATACTCTCCTGTCTCCGTTCAGAACGGTTGATTTCGCGGCCCTTCTGTCAGCCTGCTGCCGGTCGACCCGCCCCGGGCTGATCGCCGGAATTTCTGCCATAGCGGCCTGATCCGCATGAACATCGTCCAGACTCTGACCGTGACAGCGGACGAGGCCGGGATGCGGCTGGATCGCTGGTTCCGGCGGCATTTCCCGCAGGTGACGCACGGTCAGCTGCAGAAGCTGCTGCGCACGGGCCAGGTCCGTGTGGCGGGTAAACGGGCCAGCGCGGATACCCGGGTGGAGGAGGGGCAGGCTATCCGCATTCCCCCCCTGCCGTCGGCTTCGGCCCAGGAAGAATCCCGTGCCCCACGGACACCGAAAACCGCACGGGCCTCGCAGGATGACATAAAGGATCTTCAGGCCCGGGTGCTGTACCGGGACGACGATGTACTGGTGATCAACAAGCCCGCCGGCATGGCGGTTCAGGGTGGAACCGGTGTCGGGAAAAACATTGATCTTCTGCTGGACGTGCTGCAATTCGAGGCCAGCGAGCGGCCACGACTGGTGCACCGGCTGGACCGGGACACCAGCGGTGTTCTGGTGCTGGCCCGCACGTTGCCGGCGGCGCGCAGGCTGGGGGAGCTGTTCCGCGGCCATGACGTGCGCAAGTACTACTGGGCTGTGACCGTGGGAACGCCGGTGCCGTTCCAGGGCCGCATCGACCTGGCCCTGTCGAAACAGGGCGGGGCAGGGCGGGAGAAAATGGCTCCCGATGAGGATGAGGGGAAAAACGCTGTCACCCTGTACAGCGTGGTCGAGCCTGCCGGGAAAAAAGCCGCCTGGGTGGCCCTGTGGCCCGTGACGGGGCGCACGCACCAGCTGCGCGCCCATATGGCGGCCATTGGCACGCCCATCCTGGGCGACGGGAAATACGCCGGGAAGGGGGCTTCCCTGACGGGTGTGGAGCTGTCCCGCGACCTGCATCTCCATGCCCGGCGTATCATTCTTCCCCATCCCCGCCGGGGTATGATCGACGTGACTGCACCGCTGCCGGATCATATGAAAAAAACCTGGAAGTATTTCGGGTTTCACCAGAAGGATGACGGCGATCCCTTTGCCGCCGCAGAGGCCTGATCATGGTCCCCCGCCGCAAGCGCCTGGTCTTCCGCAGCTGGCACCGGGGCAGCCGGGAGATGGACCTGATCCTGGGACCCTTCGCCGACCGTCATGTGCCCCTGTTCACCGACCGCCAGCTGGCCCTGTACGAGACCCTGCTGGAGGAACAGGACCCTGTGCTGTACGACTGGATCCTGGGCCGCGTCCCGGTTCCTCCCCGCCTGCAGCACGACGTGATGGACCTGCTGCGTTCCTTCTCCGCATCTGCAGTCCCTTAACCATATCTTAAGAAAGATAGGGTTCTATGTGGGATACCGGCCGGGAGTGTATCCGGCCGCAGGCAGAGGAGCGGGAGGAAGGACATGGCCTCCATATGGAACTGGAAAAAATATATGCGGGAATGGCGGGTTGCGGCTGCCGTTGCCCTGACGTCGCTCAGTGCGTTGGCGGCCCCTCTCACCGGACGCTCTGCAGAAGAAAAAACAGTCCGCACTTCTTCCAGAGTGACGGAAGCCGGAACCCGCCTGGACTGGGATGCCATGGATGACCAGCGCCGGGCCGAAGTGGCCAGCGTGGTCTTCGGGACTGAAGGCACTTCGTGGGACACTGTGACCGAGAGTGGCGAAACCTGGCACCGCGTGAATATCAAAAAGCTGGCTTTCGGGGCTTCTCTTGGCGCGAAAAATACTCCCCATCTAGCCATTCTTGAATCAACCCTGGCAGCTTTGGGCTGTGCGCCGGTTTTCGATACGGACGCCAATGGCAACATGTATCTGAAAGTATCCGCCCGGCGCGGCGCGGTTCTGGGAGATATGTCACGGTTCCTGCAGGGCGGTCCGGAAGAAATTTCCCTGGCACTGGAAAATGCCCTGGAATTCGAAAGGACGGTTACCACCCCCGGTGTGCATGCCCGCCGGCCTTCTGTCATCAGGCCTGATACGCACAATACTGTGGCTTCTGTCGGGGGTGGAACACCGGTTTCGGTATCCGGAAAAAAGGATCCCACCATCAGCATCAGGGGCAGCTCTGCCCGGTCGCGGCCGGCTTCGCAGCCGGAAGCCGGACCGGAAACCGGAAAGGCGGAGAAGAGTGTGGATCCGGCCCTGGCCCGCGCTATCACGGAATTCGGCTGGATCAGCACCAGCATACCATCCGCCTTTGCCCTGGTCCTGGGGTCGGAATCAAGGCGTGGCAAGGTCAATTCCGGCCTTCAGAAAGAAGTATCCCGGGTTTATGGCCTGCTGCGGCAGGCAGGGCTTGAGTTCCGGGAGAAAACCTTGGGATGGGAAGAGCTGAAAAAGCTTTTTACTCTCTCTCCCGGACCGATGTTCGGGATAAAGGTCGATGAAAAAGGAAACGTTGACCCGGTTCATGAAAAAAGAGCAGCAGCAATTTCCGAGAGGGTTTTCATTGTCGGTGGCGAGAAATTCCAGGCCATCATTGATGCCGACAATGCCCGGCGTGAGGCGGAGCTGGCGGAAAAAGACCGCCTGACAAGGGAAAGGTCTGCCACCAGGGCTGCTGCAACGCTTCAGGACAGCATGGTTTCTTCCGAATTGCGGGAAATGGCGCTGCAGGACATGAAGGATGCCGGCTGGAAACCGGATGGCGGGAAGGGATACCGTCTCCCACTGGGTCGGCCGGAAGATCTGAAGACAGGAGTACTGCGGGAACTTGTTGACACGCTGTCCGCCGGGGGTGTGTCATACAGGATGCGGGAAACCTTCGGGTCTGCATTTGTCCAGTTGCCGGGCCAGGACAAACCGAAATACCAGGAAGATCCGAAGCGGGTCTTTTTCCGGATGGATGTCGCCGACGGCGAGGCGCTTGTGCGGATGTTCATGAAGCGACGGGAAAGTACGTCTGTTTCCGTTGTGGCTCCGCCCGTGATGCCCGCTGTAGTCTCATCCGGCCGGGGAGCAACGCCGGCGGCAGCCCGCACACCGACCGTCTGATCAGGCCTGCTTTTTCTCCCGCAGCGGCTTCAGGGCTGTGCTCCAGGCGATGACCTGGTCCAGCAGGGTGGTGAGCGACTTTTCGTGCCGCGGGTCGGGTTTGAAGTCCTTCATGTTTTCAAAGTCGGTGAACAGTGACAGGACCACCTGGGCGCGTACGTCGGCGATCTGGAGTTCCCCCATCACCAGGCGCAGCTGTTCCACGGCGCGCGTTCCCCCGGTGCTGCCATAGCTGACAAAGCCGGCGGCCTTGTTGTTCCATTCCCGGTACAGAAAGTCGATGGCGTTTTTCAGGGCGCCCGGAATGCCGCGGTTGTATTCGGGCGTGACAAAGACAAACGCGTCGAACGAGGCAACCTTTTCCGACCACACCTTTGTGTGCGGCTGCGCGTACTGGCCCATGGACGGGGGCTTGGGCTCGTCCAGCAGGGGCAGGCTGAAATCCCGCAGGTCCACCAGCTCGAACGCCGCGTCGGTTCGTTTCGTGGCCTGCCCATACACCCACTTCGCCACGCCTTCGCCCACCCTGTTGGGCCGCGTGCTTCCGATGATGACAGCGATTTTCAGCATGGTTTTCCCCCTTCAGACAGCTGCGCAGACCCCGGCAGGCTATCACACCTGTAGTTGAAGGGCAGGGGGATTTGGTAGTGGTGCCGATGGAGGGAATTGAACCCCCGACCTTCGCTTTACGAAAGCGCTGCTCTACCCCTGAGCTACATCGGCCCTGAAGGCGGGGACAGTACCGTCCTGGATTCCCGAACGCAAGGGGGTGGGCACTCCTGTTCCCCTTGATTGTCATCCTGAGCGAAGCGTTACGGAGTGACGCGAAGTCGAAGGATCTCCCTTATCAGGAGAGATTCCTCCACTCGGCCTTGCCCCGGTCGGAATGACAACAGGGAAGAAGACTGGCAAAGCCGGGGGATTGCCTTGCCTTTGCGCCCGGACTACTGTCTGTCGCGGAACAGACATGGATGTGAAGGACATGGCCAATCCCGTTGCTGTTGTTTTTGGTGGAAGCGGCTTTATCGGCCGGCATGTGGTCCGCCATCTGGCCCGGGCCGGCATGACGGTCCGCGTGCCCACGCGCAATCCCTCTGCCGCCACGTTCCTGCGGGTCAACGGCCATGTGGGCCAGATCGTGCCCCTGCGCTGTGACCTCCGTGATGAGACCCAGGTTGCTGCCGCGGTTCACGGAGCGCAGGTGGTTATCAACCTGATCGGCATCCTGTATGAATCCCGCCGCGGTGACTTCCAGCGCATCCATGTGGAC